>DASZZA010000082.1:0-1560 GCA_035545135.1 Lacipirellulaceae bacterium
GAGAAGGATGATGCTGCGCGCTTTGGGGCGTTGGAGGAAATGCTTGTTACTCAAAGCCGTAAAGCCTCTGGGCCACACCGGCTCATGCTCGAGCGACTTCTGTACTACCGTGGGACCCAAATGCGACTCTCATCGAGAAATTGTCCGGACTCGGCGATTCCGAACAGAACGTCCGCGATTTCTTCCGCTACGGCCAGGGCGTAATCATGATCGCGTTCGAGCCGCCGCTTGCTGGCCAATGTGAGCACGGGCAGCCGCCCCTCGCTCCAGGAATCATCGAGCGTTGCTTGCAAGGAATCGGGACCTTCGTGGTTCCGATTTTCGGTCAGCAGTACGAACTCCAACCGTTGGCAGTGGATCCATAGATTGCGGTCGTCAATATCGAGGGGAATACCGACCGCAGATAAGGTCGTGACTTCCAGCCGGAGTTCGGCCATTGTCGAGGCCAGGTCAATCTCGGCAAGTAATCGCCGGAGATGGTCACAGTGGTTCTGGACGTTCACGTCCAGCAGCAGCCCCCGCACGGCTAGGCCCCGCTTCCGGTCTTTTGGCGGAGCAGCAACCACTCCTCAAACGACGGGAAACTCGCGCTACTGTTTGCATCCTGGGCTTTGAGCGCCTCGCGTTCCTTGAGCCATTCTTTGAAGCTCAGCAGCCTGACGTGGCTGCGGCGCAACTTTTCGACGGTCTCGAGGGAATTTCCGCGCTGGGCACGCTCTTCAAGTTCGTAATGCCGCGCCAAAATCGTGGGGGCGTTTTCCACGACGTAAGCGCGCGCGGCAGACACTTGGGCCGTGGTGATCCCGAACGAGTTCGCGATAGATTCCTCGCTCGCCGCTTCGTCCAGCAAATACGGGATCAGGCTATACACCGTTACGCGCGTTCCAGCGATTACCGGACCGTTGTCGTTGTCCTGAATAAGGCTCTGAGCCATGAGTACCACCTTGCCCAATTTGATGCGAGCGTCTTCCCAGCCTCGAAATTCCCTAAGTCATCTTTGATTTTCAATTGTACCAGATTTCGCCATAGCGACCGCTGACTCCCCAAAGGCGCATCAGTTCCTTTTGGCGCGCACAGCGACCGACTTGTCCTTGCGCGAAAACTCGAGTCCCAGCGGCGCGAAGGCCGCCCGCAGCAGGTCGTCGAGCGTGGCATTTTTCACGTCGACATTGACCAGTCCATCGAGCTTCACGTCCGGCGCCAGGTCGAACGAGAGCGACAGCTTTTGCTCCAGCTGCGCAAGAAAAGCCTCTAGCTTCATTCCTTCCAGGGTGAGCGTGTAGACCTGCTGGCCGGCGGCGGCGCTTGTCTGCCGCGTCGCGCGCGACGGTGATAACCGCTCGTGGTCTTCGACCATCGCACGCACCACGATACGTCCGGCGGCCAGCTTGATGTCGGCCTGCGGCGCCCGCTTTTGCCATTCGGCGATGGTCCGGGCGGCATCACGGCCGGCCGGGTAGCTGCGCTCGATGCGCACCTCGTCGGCGCGAATCGGTTCCAGCGTCACTCCCTTGCCAGACGCGTCGACGACGGGCCGCAGACCAAATTGCACGGCCACCA
>DASZZA010000083.1:0-9734 GCA_035545135.1 Lacipirellulaceae bacterium
CCATGACCTTGTATTCGTCGCCATAGTGCGGAAAGCCGAGATATTGGGTCATCGCTTGGTAAAAAATGCCGAGCGAATGTGGAAAATAGACACGGCCATAGGTCGAGATTTCGGATCCAGTTGCCGCGCCCCAGGCCGCGCTCGAAAAATCACCGAAGCCGTCGACTGAGGCCACGGCCGCCTGATCGAACGGACCAACGTGGAATGCCGAGGACAAATGCGCCAGGTGATGCTCAACGCTATGGAACTGCGCCCGTACGGTTTGACCCGGGAAGGCTTGCTCCAGCAGGGCTGGCAACTGCGCGCGCGCCCGCCGATTGCGCAACCGGCTGGTGACCAGGTCAAGACTGGGCCGCTTGAGCAGAAAGTACCGGGCCTTGCGCATCAAGTTGGCGCGACTGTCCTGATTGAATGCAACGTGATCGACATCAGACAGTTGAATGCCGGCTTCGGCGAGACAATAGGAGATCGCCTGGGCCGGAAACCCCGCCCAATGCTTGATACGGCAGAAACGCTCCTCCTCGGCTGCAGCAATCAGCTTGCCGTCACGCACCAGCGCGGCCGACGAGTCGGCGTGAAAGGCGTTTAGACCGAGGATAATCACTGATAAGGCCCAAGCGAGGACTGGCCCCCCGCGCGGTCACGCAGCTTTGCTTCCAGCAGCAAGAGGGACAGCACGGCTTCGGCGATCATGCGCTGGAGCGCATAAAACAGTCCGGCGCGACCGTTAAAAATGAGGCCCTTGCCAAAAAGGCAATACAGAAACACCGCGATTGGCATAAGCGGCGGTCTCAACCGAAGCCAATGGCGCATTCCAGTTCCCGATGCGGGAAGCCGATCAAGCTCACGTTGCATGTACCGTGTTTGGCTCACGAGCCATTGTCCAGTCGGCTTCCAATCGTCGTGCACGACCCTGGCATGCAGAGCGACAACGGGACCGTTCACGTCCCACCGTTCGGTATGGCCATCGTCCCAAACGGAGCAACAGTCCTTCCGTAGCAGAATCGTGTTTGGAGGATAGAGCGACGACAAAAGCTTGTGAGAAAAAATGGCATAATCAAAGGTGACCCGGTAGGCGCTCACGGGCGCATCAGGGTCTAGTCGTGCAAGCTCCGAGACGAACGCGTCACTGATTTGATAGTCCGCATCGAGACGCAGGATCCAGGCCGTCGCAATTTGGGTCTGTCCAATCGCAAAACGCCATTGCGTGGCGTGGCTGTCAAAAGGGCGCTTGAACAGACGCACATTGGGAAAGTCGGTCAGGATGGCAAGAGTCCGGTCGGTGCTGCCGCTGTCAACGACGACGATGTCCTTGGCCCATCCAAGCCGCGAAAGCGTGCGGCCGATATTCTGCTCCTCGTTGTGCGTCAATATGACGGGCGTGATGTGATCGAGCATGCCGATTAAAGACCCGCCTTTGGGTCGACCCTCCAAGTCCCGCTGACGACCGGCGGCGGTCCAGCAAATTTCAGCAAACCAATCTTACCGAATGCTCTCATACAAGCCTTGCATACGGGCAGCAACGCTGGACCAGGTATAATGGTGAATGGCATGACGCTGTCCGGCTTCCCCCATTGCGTGGGCGAGGTCCGGGTCGGAATTCAGGCGGAGAATGGCGTTGCCCAGCGGCTCTGGCGCGCCGGCAGTTACAACGCCGCCTCCGGACTCTCGAACGATTTCGGCAGCCCCGACTTCAGGGGTAACCACCACCGGTACGGCACGCCGCATCGCCTCCAGCACCGTATTGCCGAAGTTTTCGGAGTAGGAGGGCAGCACAAACAGCCGCGCTGCGGCGAAGAGGCGCTCCTTGTCAGCGCCGAGGACCGAACGGGGCAGGATCAGGACGCGGTCGGCCAAGCCCAATTGTCCAGCCTGTCTTGCAAGTTGTGGCGCCAGACCCTCGTCATCGGGACCGACGATGGCGAGTTTGCCCGTTGGGTTTCGCGCAAATGCAGAGAGCAGCCGATCAAGTCCCTTTTTCCAACTGAGCCTGCCGAGAAACAAAACAAGCGGCTGCTGCGCGACCATCGCCGCAACGTCCGCAGCGATTTCACCCTCTGAAGTTGATGGTTCGTCAATTCCATTGGGCAGGACGGCGAGCCGAGGAAGACGCCAGGCAAAGCGCTCGAGTTCCGTGGCTTCGAGCTGGGACGTCACATGAATGGCTGAGGCGTGCTCGACATTGGATCTCTCGACGCAACGGATCCACGCGGTCTTGGCGAGACGATTGCGGCGCGCGATCAGGTCCTTGACCAGCATGCCCCGAGGCGCCACGACGTAAGGCGCACGCGCCGTTCTTGCTGCACGGGCCGCCGCCCAAGTCGGCCATAGAAACACCGAGTGAAGGTGGACCGCGTCGAAAGTACCGATTTCGCGCCGCAGCGCCCGGCCGAGTGCCGGAGCCCAATAGAGCCTGCGCAACAACGGACACGCAAAATATCGCACCAGAACGCCGTCCAAGTGTACCGGTGTGCCAATCGGTACCGGGCTGTTTTCCGGCCCGTCGATGTTCGTGGTAAAGACCTCGACCTCATGCCCTCTCGCTGCCAGCGCGCGGCAGAGCGCATGAACCGCAAAGATGGGACCACCGTAGCGCACGGCCGGCAAGTAGCTTGGAACGACGTGGAGAATACGCATGCTTCCCGGTTACCGCGTCAGTGTGCTTGGCCGGCGATGCGGGCAGGCCCGGCGTTCTGAACTGCCACTAACGGCGGGCCTCTCCTCGGCATGCTGGCAAAGTCGTCATTGTCGCTAGCGTCTCAATTCTGGCGCAGCGTGATTCTGGCGTGGACGTCGGCTGCTTGCCGCTGCCGGATTTGGTTCAGTCCGGGAGCCGCCGCGTTCGCGTGAACAGTCTGCTCCAATCGTCGCATGGTGAGCACGACGCCCAGCGAGCCCCAATAATAGAGGCCTGCCGTGGGATTGAGGATGATGGAGCCGATGATCCCCAATGCCAGATAAACCGCCAACACAATGCCAAGTGCACGAAACGCGGGATCACGGAACGACAAAGCGGAGCGCAGGGCAAACACGGCGACAAGGATACGGAGTCCAAACATCAAAAAGAGCCCGATCGCGCCAAGCTCGACCGCTACCCGCGCCATCTCACCCTCAACGACAACGCCCTGAAGCCACCAGGGGAAGTCGCTGCCCATGAGCATCAACGCGGACGGATGAGTGACACCGATGCCCATACCCAATGCTGGCACATTCTCCAATGCACCGACAGCTTCGGACACGCCAAAAAGCAGCCGCCCGGAGGCGGAGTCCTGAGAGTCACTCACACGGTCCACGAAGCCTTCGAAGGCGCGCGGGGACAGGTTCACCGCCACAACCGCGATCACCGGCAGCAGGACGCACAGGCGCACAGCCGTTTGAATCGCCATGACCCGGCTCCGTACCGCCAACCACAGGATGACCGGACTCGCTGCAATCAGGGTGTAGACAGGGGCTCGCGATCCGGTCGTGAACATGGCGCCCACCGCCAAGGTCAGGGCTGCGAGAGGAACAATATTGCCTCTGATGCGCCAGCCTTGCGCGATGTTGTAGCCGACCGCGAGGAAAGCAATGAAAGAGAGAAATGTTGAATAGCCGGAAATGTACGAGAATGTGCCGGAAGTCCGGACAATGTCATTATCCTGGCCGAAACGTACGCCTATTGCCGCGGTGTCGTCGTAACTGACGTAGGTGTTGAGGAAGCTGTTTGGTCCGGCCGCCACCTGGACGAAACCAAGCATAGCGACGGGAATGGTGATCAGGAGGTAACTGCGGATCAAAGAGAGAAAGTGCTCGCGCGATTTGAAGACGTAGGGCAAGACGAATGCGAGCGGCGCATACAGGAAGTACGTCTTCAGCCCTACGAGTCCGACGAGAACGGATGGGCTATAGGGATTGAAGACCTCCATACAACCGAATGCAAAAGCCACCACAAGAATAATCTTGATGAGGCCGACTCCCGCCAGCGGACGCCCTTTCCGCCGCTCCAACAGGAACCCAAGATAGGCACCCAGCAGGATCACATCCTTAACGAGGTATATTTGTGCCTGAGCCCAGGGAAATGCCCATTTGCGCAAGGCGCCCTCGAACACGAGCAGCACAAACACTCCGAGCAGCGCAGGTCGCCAATATCTGACAGTGAAAAATATGGCGATGGGCGCTATCGCGCCCAGCAACAGGGTCGCCGGACTGTCGAGCATCAGCCGAGCCTATTCGGGTTAGTGTTGCGAGCAGGCTTGCTCATGGCAACAAAGATCACGTTGATCGAGCCCTTGAAGTCGACCTCGTTTGGCAGCGCCACTAGTTTCCCGCTGGCGTCGAGCATCAGAGCAGTATAGCCGAGCGGATCGAGACGTTGCCGCACCTGAGCTAACGATCCGCCCCGGCCGGCCCCCCCGATCTCGATGAGCAGATTCGGCAAGCACCGTGCCAGCACTCCGGCGAGGCCAGCAAGAACATCGATCTCATGACCCTCAACATCAATCTTGATGAAGCCGATCTCGCCGAGTTCCATCCGATCCGGACACATGGTGCGTACTTTAATCTCTTGGACACTGTGCGTCTGAAGTTCAGCCAGTTCATTCTTTGCCGCGATGGTTCCCCAGCCTCGATAGGGCACGCCGCCTACAACAGGCACGCGCAAGGTGGCGCAGCCGTCTACGGCGGAAACCGCAGCCTGATGAAGTTCGACTTGCGGAAGCGCGCGCTTCAACTCGGAATATGACGACGGATTTGGCTCAAACGCGATGCAACGTCGGGCCAATCGTTGAAGGTGGAAGGCGTACACTCCTTCAGCGGCACCGATGTCGATCGCGGCCCTTCTCGGATCGACAAGACAGGGCAGCAGTCGAAGCTCTGGCTCGCCCGAGCGAGCGCTCTCCAGAACGCGCCACCTCAGCAACATGCGGTGCGCGCCAACCTGCCGCAAGACTCGCCTGACCACGCGGCCCGGCAGAAATGCCGCGTCGTTCATCTCAACTTGGCCCCAACGTCGCTGCCGGCGAAGTCTCGCGAGGCCAGATGCTCACGGGACGCTCGCGGCTGTTGTTTGCACCAGCTTGGGGTGGAATCGCCCTTATCAGTCTTGCAAGACAATCCGCCTGCATCGGCAAGGCGTGCGGCGCATACCAGTCAAGCAATTGGGCTTGGATTGAGCCAAGATCGCCGACATCGCCATCCGGTTTCAATCGGAGTCCGTCAAGAAAGTGCTGGTCTGGTCGCAATCCATCCAACGACACCAGCCTGTCCGCATCCGACAAAACAATCGGCACTACTCCATGGGCGGCGTAGGCAGCAAAAACTCCAGACTTCCCGATGACATCGATGGGATAAGCGATGAAACCGAACCGCGCCTGTTGCAGCAGCTTGGATACCTCTGGTTGGGGCAACGCTCCCTTGGAAATTACAGGCGCGCCAGCCAAGGTACCGGGCAGGGCGGAGGACCTCGGCCCTACATCGAGTATACTCTTTATCCCTAACGTCACCACAATCCGTTCGAGGTCTGAACGGTAAGTGCCGAACAAGCGATCTTCGACGCCGGTGAGGCCGAAGACAACGGCGGTCGCGGCACGTGCGAATGGATGGAGTCCGGGACCAGGCTCTCCCACATTGGAGAATACGGGCATGGCGGTGATGGTTTTGCCGTCACTCCCGGCCAGCCATCTTACCAATCGCTTGCGGCCGAGACTGGTCGGGGTGGTCGCTGCCGAACTCAACCTCAGAATGCTGCGTGCGATCTGTTGTTGCATCGGAGATAGCCAGAATGCACTCTGCCAAGGTCGTCCGGTCGCATAAAGTTCATGGAAAATAGTAAGGAGTGGAACATCGGGTGTGCGACGTGTCCGGTCTTTGAGCCCGCTCGCCAGCCACAGTGGCAGGCCTCTTTTTTGGTAGCCGTAGCCTGTGAAATGCAGGAGTATGGCATGCGCTCTCGTCTCCTCTGATAAAGAGGAAAGTGCCGCTACGAGATCATCAGCCCGCTGAGCAATCGGAACCGTTCTCCATTCGTCCTGCTTCGGCGCCGCTTCAGCAGGTGGCGTCGCCGACAAGAATACGCTGCCGATGCCTCTGCGTTCACGAAGGACACGCGCGAGCGCCAAAGCATAGTCGGCGACACCATTTGGTTCGGCCGTGCGGCGTGGCACTACTTGGATCAGCATTGGCGTTGTAATAGCGCGCATTCGATTGCAGCAGCGCGCGGCTTCCACTTCATTTTTTTTTTGGCGCAGGCGAAATTGCTCGTAAACGAGATCTTTCTATCTTCCGGAAGCCGCTGGACCAAGACCGCCTGCTTCAGAACGGGAGAGTACCGTTTGTATCATCTCGCGCAGCAGGCTTGGATCCCACAGTACCCAGAAGGCCATATATAAAATGATGCCCAGCAAAACCTGCATCGCCAACAGCACGGGCATCGAGAAAGGGAGCACGAACTGCAATGACCATACCGCACATGCCATTACGACCCCGGCCAGCAACCAGGGGGAGCAGGCACGGATCTGCGCCAGACCGCCGAAGCCGAACAAGCGACCGGTATAATGGGCGTGAGTCGCAAAACACGCCATCGAATAGAGCACCTGGCTCCACGCCAGCGCTTCGAGCCCGAAAGGTACAGCCGACAGAAAGAGAATGATGCCGCAGGTCTTCTTGATCACTTCAATACGAAAAAACAGGCTGGCGTGCCCGGTCGCCAGCAGGACATTCAAGTTGATCATGTGCATCGGCAACACAAGGCCCGCAAGGCAAAGGATGCGAAATAGCGGAATTGAGGGGCGCCACGCTTCGCCAAAGGCAGTCAAGACAAACGGTTGGGCAACGGCCAGCAAACCAAGCATCACAGGGATGGTAATTGCCATCACGCCAATCAAGCCTTTGCGCAACCCCGAGTAGATCCTTGCCTTATCATCCTGAATTGCAGCGAACGCCGCAAAGGCGACGCGGGCAACAATTCCGCCCAGCATGCTCGCGGGTACAGCTTGGGTCGAAACCGCCCTCGTGTATTGGCCGAGATCGGCAAATCCATAAACCTTGCCGATTACCAGTCCATACAGCCGACCATAGACCACCTCGAGAAGACCCGACAGGAGCAAAAATTGCCCAAAAGCAAAAGTTCGCTTCAGCAAAGCCGGCCGAAACACCATTCGCGGTCGCCAAGGATGCGACAGCCACAACGCAGCGACGTAGACCGAAGTGGCCACGAGTGCTTGCGCTGCCAACGCCCAGACACCCGCCCCATTGTAAGCGAGAAGCACAGCCACCGCGCCAGCGATGATGCTGGACATCAATCCTGCAATCGTCACTTGGCGAAAGGCGAGAGCCCTGTCGAGCAAGCTGCGCTGCACGCCACCGAGCGCGCTCAAGAATATATCGAGAGCCAGCACGCGCGTGAGAGGATCGAGGATCGAATGGCCATAGAACGCCGCAATCCACGGAGCGGCAAGGTTGAGTACAACTCCCAGGAGCAGCCCAAACATCCACTGGAAGTGAAATACTGCGGATATTTCCTCGTCGGTGGCGTCGCGTTGCTGCACAAGCGCTCTCGTGAATCCGCCGTCGACCAGCACCGAGCCCATCTGCGTGAACACATAAACGATGGCTACGATGCCGAATTCCTCTGGAGTCAGGAGCCGGGCCAACGCGACGGTCACGCTGAACTGAAAGCCCACACGAAAGACGGCTTCCAGGGCGGTCCAAAGCACGCCATGTACTGTGCTCCGCTTGAACGCGTCGGCTGACGGCGACGTCACAGCGGTACCAACCCTTCTCTTTCGGTTGCTTGGCCCAGCCGCCGCGGATGAAATAGCTTTTGAAGCTCGCCAACTTGTCCAGCAAAGCGGTCGAGGCTGAATCGAGCGCTGCGATCGTCTGGCGGAATTGCTTCTGCAAGTGCGGCACGGATTGCGAGTGCCAGGTCGTCACCATTCTCAGGATCAACCAGTGTTCCGAGCGCACCATCGCATAACGGATCACGGCTGCCGTCTTGATTGCCGGCGATCACATGGATCCCGGTTGCCAGTGCCTCGAGAAAAACGATTCCGAAGCCCTCGCCCGTGCTTGACATGACGAATACATCCGCAAGGCGGAAATAATCGGGCAACTCGTCCGGCGAAACGTAGCCGACAAAGCAGACTTGCTTCGTCACGCCGCATTCTGCCGCCAGCGTTTCAAGACGTGAACGATCGTCGCCTACGCCGACAACGAGATAGAGAATGTCGGCGTGCTCCGGCAAAAGCTTGGGCAAAGCACGTATCACCCGGTCATGTCCCTTGTATCGCTCTGAGCTGGAGAGACGCGACACCGTCAGGAGGACCTTCTTGTTGCCCACAGCATGGCGCTTCAGGAGGCGGTCAGGTTTCGGTCCCGGGCGGTATCGCGCATCAACAGTATTGGGGAGAACCTTCACCCGAGCAGGATCGATTCGGGCCCACTCAAGCAGATGACGTCTGGTGTGGCGACTGACCGAGGTAATTAAGGTCGCGGTCTCCAACGATCGGCGATGTAACCACGATACCTCATGCCACGCCTCTATGCCATGGGCCTGAAGCCAAAGCCGGGCATGCGCAAGTCTGGCGATAGCTGCGGCGAGCGGCGCCATGAAAAGATGTCCGCAAAAAACCACGTCAACGGGTTTATACTTGCGCGCCGCTTGTAGCGCTGCAAGCGAGTACCCAATTCTGCCTCGGACTGGGCAAAGTTGCTGAACACCGCGAGGCAGCGCGTCTGGTGACGTCATGCCGATGCGGGGCAAGATGATCACCTCGTGCACGCCGTCACAACCGGCGAGTGCGGAGAAAATGTCACGGTTGTATTGTGCGATACCACCGTGTCCGCCAAATGCATCGGTCGCTAAAGCTAAAATACGCAACCCAGATTGCCGCATGGACTGCGTCTATGTCCCTGCCGCGATCTGGAAGGCCCAGCGTCTTGCCCACGCGCAGTTCTCGGCAGCAAGCGTGGGAATTCGTCGCCACTTCTCAATTCGGTGATCGCGCTGCAACCAGGTCTGGATGGGGGTGGTAAAGCCGGTCTTGGAACGTTCGATGACCGACCGCGGCAGCGGCACACGTACGCTGTCGGCCAGCAAGCGCTTTGTGTGCGATCTTCTTCTCGCGGTGATGGGCGCTAGCTTACGTAACAAATCGACATCGACGAGTGGAACGCGCACTTCCAAGGAGTGCGCCATACTGGCCCAGTCTGTATCGCGCAACAATTGATTGCGCATGTATAATGACGATTCAAGAGTGGCAACTCTGCCGAAGCTGCTCTTCGGTCTGGGCTTCAGTACGGATTTGATATGGCGGATCGGGTTGAGGCGCTGCAACCCTAACCGACTCATCTCCGTTCCGATTACGGATTCAAGCTCCCACGGCATGAACAGGCCGCGGCGCAAGAAATAGGCACTCGCATAATCTTTTCCGTATTTCAACAGGCCGGCCGCCTTCGGACTCGACGTTTGCGAAAGATGACCAACACCGGTCAGAAGCAAGCGTGTGAGTTCGCCGAGCCCGGGTATTCGGCCGGGCACCTGAAAAAGCCGTACCCAGAGCGGAATATCGCGGAACGAAGGATAACCGCCGAACAATTCATCGCCCCCTAAGCCGGAAATCGCGACCTTTAGTCCCAATTCGCGTGCTGCTTTACTGACGAACCAAGTGTTGATCCCGTCAATTGTTGGCTGGTCCATTGCGTCAAGAATTCTCGGCAGATCGTCGCGAAACTCCTGCTCCGTCACGAACCGGGTC
>DASZZA010000084.1:0-5322 GCA_035545135.1 Lacipirellulaceae bacterium
CTTGTGGTTTCGATCATCGAAGCGATCGCGCTCAATCTGACGGCGATGGTCAGGTTGCGAATTTGGAACCCGCGTCGCGACGCCATTCCGCGAACCGACGAGGAGGAACGCGCGCCGGCCGAACGCTCGGCGACCGATTCCGCGGCAAGGCCGGCCGCTTCGGTCCACGCGGCGGGCGGCAAAGTGCGTAAGGTCTGGGACAACCCTGTGCTGTGGCGTGAGATTCGCACGTGGGCCTACGGCAAAAGAATTCTCGTGATCCGGCTGGCCTATTGGGCCGTGTTTGTCGCTTGCGCCGCGGTGCTGGTTACCCAGGTCGCTCGCCACGAGACGCTCGAGAGCGCCATTCCGCCGGCAGCGAAACCCATCGTCACGCTGTTGGTCGTGGGCTTTATCTTGCTTAACGCGCTTGCCGTCACGTCGTTGACAAGCGAGCGCGACAGCCGGGCGCTCGACCTACTTTTGGTGACCGACTTGTCGCCAAAAGAGATCGTGTTTGGCAAGCTCGGCGGCGCTTTCTACAACGCCAAAGAAATGATCCTTTTGCCGGCGGTGCTGTGTATCTACCTGTGGTTTGCCGGCGCGATATCGACGGAGAATGTCGTTTTCTGTTTGTGCGGCATCATGGTGATGAACGCGTTCGCTGCCATGCTCGGCGTGCACATGGGCATGAATTACGCCAACTCGCGAACAGCCATTGCGACCAGCATCGGCACATTGCTGTTTCTGTTTCTTGGCATCGGCACGTGCATGCGGATCATGCTCGCGTTCAGCAATTCGTTCGATTACCAGTTCACAACCTTCCTGGGATTTATCGCAGGCGGTAGCCTGGCGTTGTACGTCGTCTTGAACTGGCGGTTGCGATCGCCCGCCTTGGATATCGTCGCGGGCATTGCTCCGTTGGCGACATTCATCGCGATCACGAGCTACTTGATCGGCAATTATGGCGCGGTGTTTTTGCTGACTGTCGGAACGTTCGGCTTTGCCACCTGGGCCATGCTCGTGCCGGCGATCTATGTATTCGACGTCGCCACGGGCCGGACGACTGCGCGCGAAGAGTAAGCTGAGAGTTTTGCACAAGAACAATGGGAGAGCGAGGCTTCCGCCGAGCCGCGCACATAGGCTGCGCGGCGTAGCAGGAGCGTCGCCCTCCCGGGTATCGGCACCGGACGAGTTAGCGTTTGTATCCCAGCGATTTGATCACCGCGAGCATTTCTTCGAACGTGATGAAGCGGCGGCGATGCTGAACTTTGTAGCCGTCGATGGCCCGCGCAAGATCGGCTGCTTCGGGCGAGAGCTCTTCGTAGCTGTTGGCGAATTGGCGACGTTCGAACAGCGGCTGGTCGCTCATTTGAGCTGGGCCACGCCGATCCACAAATTCTGCGTCGATGGTTGCATTTGCGGGCATTCAATGATTCTCCTTAATTTGCCGGCAGGTTGCGATGGGCGCACGGCGGGAGTGCGCCCGCGAAAACATACTTCACGAATCGCACTGAAGCAAAACAAAGCGACGCGAATTCTCAAGTTTGACGGGTGTAGCGATTGTGCCTCTATCGCCGTTGCGGCGCCGCCGTGGCCGTGCGAGATGCCAGTTGGGCCAAAAGCTGTTGGCTGGGTGCGTGCGTGCTGTTGATGGCCAGGGCCCGCTGGGCCGCCGCGGTGGCGTCGGCCGTTCGGCCCGCCGCCGAGTACGATTGGGCCAGATAATAGCACAGGTCGGCACTCGGCGGGCCATGTTGAATCGCTGCCAGGAAAGCGTCGGACGCCTGCAGGGGGCGGCCCAAGTCCATCAGTGTTTGCCCCTGCATCACGAGCACCGATTGCGGCTCTTCGCCCGGCGAGTAACTATCGAGCAAATGGTATAGTGCCGTCAAACACCGCTCATTCTCGCCCCGCTGCCGATAAATCGACGCGACTTGCCATAGCAAATCCGGGTCATTCGGGGCTAAATCGGCGGCGCGTTGCAAGTCGGCCAGTGCGCGCCCCGACTGCTTCATCTGCATGAAGCACCTGCCGCGCAGGGCCCAGGCGCTCGCCAGCTTCGGGTCCAAACGAATCGCTTGCTCGGCATATGCGGCGGCCTGGTCGCGACGCCCGCTCGCCAACGACATTTCGCCCGCTCGTACCGCCACGGCGGCATTCGTCGGGTCCAAACGAACGGCTTCCGCAATTTGCGATAGCGCTTCGCCACTCGCGCCCCGGCGCCAGAGGGCTTCGGCCATGTATCGGTGGGCCGTCGGATCGTCTGGCGACGCGGCGAGCGATTTTTTGAGTAACTCCTCCGCCTCCTGCGGCTGACCGGCTTCGAGCGCCGTTATGCCTTGGCGCGATAACTCCCGCGCGGTCGACAACACTTCGGCCGACTGCCCGCGACGACCAAGAATAGCGCAACCCGACGTATTCAATAATATGATGACGGCTGCCACGCACGCGCAGAAGAACGGCCAGCGAATCGCTGCGGCCGCAGCACCGCGTGGAATCGGGCGCGTAGAACCGAATCGCGACGGCAGGAGCAACGTATTCTCTTGCGTGCGAGGAAAGAGGACAGATGGACGGAAAAGGCGGCAAATATTATCGCACCGATCGCCGCCCCACAATGGAGGTAATGGATGCGCTTTTGCCCCAAAAAGGTGTCAGGAACCCAAACGGTAGTTGATGGTGCTACCTTCGCTATGCAACCACGAGGGTTGCTAAGTTCTTTTTTTGGTGGCCCACGTGGGCAGTGGTGCTAGCGACATTTTTACAATGCCAGCACCCAATTTGTAAAAGGTTCAAACGACCGTCACGATTTTCGTCTTCGTGGCGAGTCGACGACCGCTCTTATATCGGGCGATAACCGGCATATTTTCCGCTGCTTATCGCGTGGCCCGCCTTCAGGCGCCCCCTCATTGATAAAAGGCGAATCGCTTGGCACGCGGAGTGCATTACGGGGACACCGTAGGCGTAAGCGACGAGGCGGTGGACAACACTATGGTAGGCCGCCGTGATCGACGCTCGACAACTTATCCGTTTGTGAATCTAAGCAAACTGTCGCCGCGGTATGGCGACCACGCCCGTCACGGGATATTGCGCGTTTCACATCACCAGGGAGAGTAGGTGCCGCGACAGGCGCCCGGCACCCGCCGCACGGGGCGTCGGGTGCCGGGAGCCGGTTGGCGGTACGGGTGCAAATTTGGGAGTGACGCTAGTCCGGCTCGGCTCGCCGGACGACAAGTAGCCGCAGGTGCACTGGCGATTCCCGCCGTCCGTGTTTTAGACCGGATGACGCTGTGCCCCGAGCCGCGGCCGTCCCTCCCCAACAACTGGACCCGGTTGGCGTTCCCCTCGCAGGGCCAACCGGGTCCTTTACTTTCGCTCGGCTTTCACGTCTTGAATCGTGGCGTCGGTTGCAGAACACTCTTCGAGAAAAACGCCTCCTATCTTGCCTTTCAGCGGGTGATCGAGGAAGCGCGCGCACGCAGCAGCTCAATTTCGGTGAGCACATGCTCACGCGATGGGGCGCGCGACGCTTTAGTGGCATTCAACCAGTTTATGACCCGTTTCGTCGGAATTCGGAAGGCTTTTCAACCGTCGCCGACGTATACCCAAAAATCCGCTCGATAGCGGCACCCACGAGGTTGGCTCTGGAACTTCAAACAACTGCGAATAGTCGTACCCTGATGCTGAAGTCACGGTCCAATTGGTCACATCCTCGCCAGTTAAAAGATTGGTGACCTTCGTAATTCCGCCCCACTCGAGCGTATGACTGAAGTCGGCCGTGAATCCAGCCGCCGCCGAGCCGCCCTTGAAGGTACTGAGATGACTGCCGCCGGCCGACGCAGAGCCGGAAACCTGCAATTTGAGCTGGATTGCCTTCTCCACGCCGGAAAACACATCGTATGAGAATTCATTGACCGCGTCGGGGAGCTTGATATCGTTGAGGCCACTCGTGTTCATGTGGCTAAACTTGCTCACCAAGGACATGCCCGTGCCCGACAGATCCACTCTGGTGAAGGCGTCCGCCTGAATGTCCGGATTCGAACCGCTTTTGGTCGCGGCAACGTTCATCTGGCCCGTGAGTCGGTAGAATCCTTGAATGTGCATCGGCGTGTTATTCGGAAAGAATTGGATTGTCAACAGATCGTTGTACTCCACCGTTGCGCTAGCAACCACTCCGATACTGCCGCCGAACTGTGGATCAAAATCTTGTCGGCTAGCATTGGCAGTGCCGCCGATTTCCAATGACGCCAGCTTTCTCAGATTAGGATTAGGATTCGAACCAGGTTTGTGCGTACCGCTCGCGGCCGCCCGCGCAGTCCCAAAGCCGTCATCGATCGCGCCGGAAACTTGTCCGAATGCAATAGCGTCCGTGAAGTCAATGTCGGTCTCACTGGCAGCCACTTGTGGGATAAACGTCCCGTCCTTATTCTGGCCATCAACGCGCACTTCGTACGACGCAGCAATCTCAAAAGTGCTGCCCACCGCGCGGGCGGCGATACTCACCGCCGCAACCGATAGACTCATTCCGATAATGACTGATTTCATTACTTTGTTCCGAGAATCGTGGTGAGTTCCATTCGTCAAAAAAGTAAGGAGACGTCCGCAGACTTAGGTCGCCACGTTAAGATTGTTCCCAAGGTTGGCCTACTACGGATGGCTTTTAGAAATCTCAGTGGTGAAGTCAGTGAAAGAAACCTCATAACGGAAGTCACGTTAAGATTAGGATAAGAGATAAGATACGGATGAGAAATGAATTCTCTGTCATCGGTCGAGTAGACTAACGAACTCGAAGGCAAAAGTCAAATTCTTTTCAGCAGATACGCCGGCATTCAGCTAATCCGGCATTTCCCACGTGGGTTGAGCGGCACGCTCATGCGCCGTACGTGCAACCAGGCAGTTTAGACGCAAGTTCGCTCTCCCATCGTGTCGGCCATCAGCGGCGAGCGTTTCTGGACATTAAACGGGACGGGTCTAATTTAGAGGAGCGAGTCGCGTCGCGGTCGGCCGCGGGGGCGGAAGGTGGATTCCAAGCCGAGCCGCTGGGCGGTGGTCCGTGCCCAGCGATCGCCGCCATACGGTTGGCCGCGCAAGACGCTGCGACGGATCGCGGCCAGTTCGGCTTCCGTCTGCGGCTGGTTCACGTACTTCGTCCAGGAGCAAGGCCGGGGCAGCGGCCAGTCGCTGAGGAAATGGGCCTCGTCTGCCGAGCGGTGCAGACGCCGCCACAAGCTCGACCACCGCCAATCTTCTGCCCGCCGCACCAGACCGGCCCGCAGCGCGTTGCGCTCCACGTACCGAGCCACCTGATAATAGTGCTCGTCGCTCTCCACCGGAAACGATTTG
>DASZZA010000085.1:0-1803 GCA_035545135.1 Lacipirellulaceae bacterium
GTCATGGCAAAGCTCTGGACTGCCGACGCGGTGAGCGTCGCTGTCAAGAACATGACCATGACGAGGAATCGCCGCATGCACACTCCGTTTAGCCGTCGGGCGCCCAAGCGGCAAAGTCCAACGGGTTATTGATATCAGGTCCCATCCATGGCTCAAAATAAGGGTGCGTAGGGGAAAGGCGCCTTGACTCAGATCAATGCCTGCTGTGCTTCCGCGAAACGACAAAGCGAGGACGCTCAGGGCAGCGGGGGCGAAACACGTCAGAAATTCGGTGGCAATGCGACGGGAAAAAGTTTGATCGAGTATAAAGTTCGATGCCTCGGTCGCGCGCTAGATTTATGAATTGGCGGTCCTAAGCGAGACCCTGATGGCCAGTTCCAGTTCTATGCCCCTCCCATCCGTCGGTCGGATTGCCATCATTGTCACGAGATCGAGAGCGGGACCCGTCCTGTGTCCCTTCTTTGGCAAATGTGATGGGGTATGGACCATCGAGTCTGGAACGGATGCCGTTGAATTTCATGGCAACCCTAAGCGGACGTCCGATGCCTTATGCGATCTGATCTTGGCCATACGTCCGACCCGGTTGATCTGTAGCTTCATCGGAAGGAAAGAGAAACAGCGGCTAAGCGATGCCGGAATCGATGTTCGCCTCGGGTCGTGCGCTTGTCCGATAGATGAGCTCGTAAGCGGCTTCGAAAAACTGGTAGCCGCGTAGCTGAGAAGACCGGCTCGGCACGCAGCCGACAGTCGCGAGTTGCCTATTTTGCAACCACGTCTTTAACCCGGATCAAAGATTTCAGCCTGATTGCTGCCGCAAAATATGATGTCCTCGCCTGCCGCTCATGGTGCCGATCGAAAGGATCGGTCCGAATGGGAGACGGTCGTATGCGTGTGTGGTTGGAAGGTCCTCAGATGGAAAAGGCGGCCATCATACGTGTGAGCGCAACAAAATAGGGTCAACGGGGCAACGGCAAGGATTACGCCCACGAACCTTGATCCCACCAGGGCCGGAGATCGATCGTGTATGACAACGCTCCTGCCTGCCGGATCTGGTTTCTGGTGCTGCGCCATTCGCTGACGTTAACGGACGTATATCCGGATGTCCGGCGCCGGCAGTGTGCCGGGCTCGCCTTGGTGATGTTCGGCTTCTTGGTGGAGTGGTCGACTGTACTGACGCTCTCGGTGTTTCCAGTTCTTACAGACGAGTCCGCAGCTTTGAACAGCGTGCCTGCGCTGCGCCGGAGCGAACGAATTTTAGCGAACATACATTTTGGGAGGCGGCCCTGAGTGTCGCCTGGCCGGTCGGCGATGAAGTTATCGGATCTTCGATACGCTGCGGCCGCGGCTGATATCGGAAACTTCACACGGGCCGCGAAGGCACTTGGTCTCCACTCCTCGACATTGAGTCGCCGGGTGGGCCACTTCGAAGACGAGCTTGGCATACCGCTTTTCGAGCGAGGCCATGCAGGGGTGCGCCTGACTGCGGGTGGGGAGGCCGTGATGGTCCATGTCCGCCGCGCGCTCGCCGAACTCGACGCCATCAGCAATGCAGGGCGGCAAACCGGAAGCGGCGGCGCCGGGGAGGTCCGACTCGGTATTCGCATGCCGCCGGTCGGAGAGCCGGTTAGGAGCCTGCTGCTGGATTGGCGCAAAAGTCACCCCGACATTGGGTTGACCCTGACAGAGTTGAACGATGGCGACCTGCCGATGCTGCTTGAGCAGCGGCAAGTCGATGTGGCGTTGATTCCCGGTTACATGATGTGGCCGCACGCGGCCGGGATAACCCTCTATAACGAGCGGATC
>DASZZA010000086.1:0-3743 GCA_035545135.1 Lacipirellulaceae bacterium
TCATCAATCCGCTCAGCGACGAAGCCGATCTAGTCGTCCAGGCGGACGACAAAGTCGTGTTGCTGCGGACCGTCAGATTGCCCGACTCCACACAGCCCGAAGGAAGGCAACGCGCGCTGGTCGGCGAAATCCGCCGCACCATCGCCGCCGTTCGCCAACAACTGACCGATCGTCAGGTCGACAAGGTGATCGTCTGCGGCAACGAGGCATCGATCGCCGGAAACGGCAATTTGGGCGGCGAGCTCGAGCTTCCGCTGACGCTGCTCGACCCGGTCGCTAATGCGCCGTCGGGGCTGGCGTCGAGCGGCCTGTCGTCCGCAATCCTGGGCCGTTTGGCCGCCGTGCTCGGCATGGCCCTGACCGAAGCCGATCGCCAGCCGCCGATCGTCGATTTCGCAAACGTCCGCAGACGGGTCGAGACGAGCCGCATCACTCGTGTCCGCGTGCTCGCTGCCGTGGCTGCCGCAATCGTCCTCATTTCATTTGTGGCTTTCTTGTGGCAACGACTCGCCGCGCCGGCGCGCGAGCTCGAAGCCCTGCAGAACCGAATTCACGATGTCGAAGCGCAAACAGAAGCCTACAAGGATGTCACGGCGCAGGCGGCAGCCATCAACCGCTGGTTAGCGACGGATGTCAATTGGCTCGATGAGCTCGACGAGACGGCCCAGCGAGTCCGCCCGAAGCCGCTCGATGCAAAAGACTTCCCGGTCGCCAGCGACGCCGTGATGACGCAACTTACAATCGGCCGACCGACCGGCTTGAATCCGACCGGCGGCCGCATGACGGTCGAGGGCGTCGCCAAGAGTTCCGCCGCGGTCAAAGACCTGGAAGAGCGGCTCGGCGATGAACGGCACCGCGTCATCCCGGGCAGCGAAAAACAAGATCGCACCACGGTGCCCGGTTACGAATGGTCGTTCGGGCTCGAAGTCCGCGTTACTCCCGACAGCGGCAAACCCCATACAAACCCAAAGGCGGCCAAGCGATGAACCAGCGCGAAAAAATACTGGCCGGTGCCGTCGTTGCGCTCGCCGCGCTTTGGGCAGGCAACTACTATTTCGGACTCTATTCCCGGACGATGCACAAGCGCCAGGCCGACTTAGATGCCGCACACACCAGGCTCGATGCCGCCGAAAACAAATTGCGCGCCGGACGCGACGCAGTCAAGCAGGTCCAAGAGTGGGACAAACAATCGCTGCCTGCCGACCCTAACAAGGCCCAATCGCTCTACAAAGCGTGGCTGCTCGCCAAAGCCAATGATGCTGGCTTGGCGGTTCGCGACATCGTCTACTTTCCTCCAACCTCCTCCAGTACCACGGCTTACAAAGCGATTGGCTATCGACTCTCCGCCAATGGCTCGCTGTCGTCCGTGATCGGCATGCTGTACTCATTTTACCACAGTTCACAACTGCATCAGATCACTCGTCTGCAGCTCTCTCGGCCCCCGGGTGCCAGTCAGCTCGCCGTTAATATGGATGTCGAAGCGCTAAGCCTGCCCGGCGCGGTGGCAACCGATAAGCTGCCAGACGGCGATTCAAAACGGCTCAAATTGGCCAGTGTGGACGACTACACGAAGAGCTTCGCCGAACGCAACATCGTGACTGCCTACATGCCGCCGCGGCCGCCCGAGCCCGTGCACGAACGTCACGAATCGCCGCCGAAGCCGAAGTTCGACGAATCCGAGTTCGCGATGTTTTCCGGCGTCGTGAGCAGCGACAAAGGAATGCAAGCGTGGATACTTGTGCGGACAACCGGCGAAACGCTCCATCTCGTCGCCGGTGACGAAGTCAAAGTCGGCACGCTGGAGGGCAAGATCATCCGTGTCGAACCCCGCGCGCTCGTTTACTCATCAGGCGATAAACAATTTCGCGTACCGCTCGGCGACTCGCTCCGGAAAGGAAAAGAAATAGGCGCCGATGGGGCTGCAAAAGAAACTGCCGCGACAAATCCCAAGAGTTAGGACTACGCCCTTGTCCAAGCCGCCGACTCGCCGGCGGCAATCTTCCCAACCGCCGGGCACATTGCGAAAACCACTTACACCGCCACGCCCGCCGCTTTCGCCTTCTGCACTCCCACGAACGACATATTTGCTTTGAGGCACGTGTGCCGGAACGTCTCCGGTCGCGGCACTCCCCAAATGCGAAATGTTTCCGTCGCGCCATGGCGAAACACAAGGTCGCCCGCCTTGAACCACGCCTGACCGGATTCCACAACAATATCGATTGCGTCGAACCGATCGAGCGAAACCGCTTTGATCTCGCCCCCAAACGGGTTCTCCACTACCACGCGGCGGTTCGTGAGCCGATACTGCCAGCACCACGGATTCTTGATCCCAATCACGATGCCCGGAAACCGCGGCAGACGCATCAGAAAATATAGCGCCACCATAAACGGTATCGAAACCAGCGCAAACAACCGGCCCACCGTAATCGGCACACCAAATACTGGAAAACCGGCGTCAATGCCAAACAGCCGGCCCCAAAATCGACCAAACCCCGTGGCCGAAAGCGAGGGCCACACCACCATCACGGTGGTTTCCTGCAACTGAGCGGGAGCAACCCCGGCAACCGGTTGTTTCATACGAGTCGAGTGTCGAGAGCTAAATGTCGAGAGCCTGAACGCTTCCAAATAAAACTAACACAACTGGCACTGTTTGGCTAGGGCTAGCGTCTTGAGTATGCTTCACCAGACCCGCAACGAATTCTTCTGGCTCTCGACTCGAACCTCGACCCGCACATGCACATCTGCCTGCTCGATATCGATGGCACGCTCATCCTCACCGGCGGCGCCGGACAATCCGCGTTCGCGCAAACGCTCGCCGAAGAGTTCGGCATTCCCGAAATCGACACGCAGGTCGCATTCGCCGGCCGCAGCGACCGGGCCATCGCCATGGACCTGTTTCGCTCACACGGCGTCGAGCAATCGGCCGAGAATTGGAGCCGATTTTGTGCCGGCTACTTGAGCCGATTGGACACCGCCCTTGCGTCCCATCAAGGATACGTCCTGCCGGGCGTGGCACGTTTGCTTACTACGCTCTCTGACCGCGGCGATGTGGCTCTCGGCCTATTGACCGGCAACGTACGGGAAGGCGCCCGCCGAAAGCTCAGTCACTACCACCTCTGGCACTGGTTTCCGTTCGGCGGCTTTGGCGACGACCACCTCGAACGCTGCGACATCGCCGTAGCCGCCTTGCTGGCAGCCAGGCGGCACATTGATGGCGTACCCGGGCGCTCCGCGCTCATCGGCGCCATTTCGCCGAGCCACGTGATTGTCATCGGCGATACGCCGCACGACATCGCCTGCGGCCGGTCGATCGGCGCCCGCTGCGTCGCCGTTCCGACCGGTCATACCATGGCCGACGATTTGCGACGCGCCGACCCCGACGTTCTCGTCGAAACGCTCGAGGATTTCGCCCCGATCGCCGCGCTATTCGACGACCAATGACCGCTACCAACAACTTCGCCCTCCATACCGATCGCCTCATCCTCCGGTCATGGCGCGATAGCGACTTGGAACCGTTTGCCGCGCTCAATTTCGACCACCCCGAATTGCCCGCTGGCCATCCGCTCCGCCGCCACGTGCTATACAGGTTGTCGCGCAAATCCAAACAAACGACATCTTTGCGTCGCCATTTCAAATAGAAGCACGTTCGGCGTCTTTCAGCGGAAAAACTGTCGTTGATGTCGGCGCGACTATTGACGCCACCGATCGGCCCGATAGATTTTGATGGTACGGCAATCATTCGC
>DASZZA010000087.1:0-6341 GCA_035545135.1 Lacipirellulaceae bacterium
TCTTTGACCGCGCAGACATTATTAGTACCGGCACTCGGCACCGACCTGGGCGCCGTGGATGATCATCGCGTTATCCGAATCGATGATCGCCACAGTCGCACGATCCATGTAGTCGCTGTCCAGTTGTGTGCTGGCAGTAGCTACGCCGGTAATTGCAACGGCGCGGTAGGCAATTACGCCGCGCCAATGACAAGTGAAGTCGTAGGCCGTGCCGACGCGCAATTCGCCCAGGAACGCCACGGCGTCTTTGTTACTGTGGACGTTGAACGTCGAACCGTCGCCGAGGATGACCTCGTCGCCGCCGCCAGACCACAAGCGCTGGACGGCGCGCATGTGGTTGTCAAAGATGCCGAACGTCGAATTGCAGAACAGATTCCATCGCCCCCAACAATAATCAGTCGTCCAACCGACTTGAGGCCCAACCAGATCGTTTTTGACCCGTACATCGTATTGCAGCTCGTAGATATTGTCGTAGGTGAATCCATCGAAAGTATGGGTGCCGCCGGCCGGGTTGAATTCATCCGCGTACATGAAGTCGTCGTCGATGTGAAAGTACCGCACGCCGCACGAGCCGTACATAGAGAAGCCCAGTCCGCAGTTGTCAGTGCAGCCGCACGAGTTGCAACCGGTGTTGTTCGTGTTGCAACCGCAGGTTTCGTACCCGCCGCAGCCGCCGTAGCAACCCGTGCCGCAGCTGCCGCAAGTCATCGGAAAGCGAATGATGTTGAGCTCTAGATTTTGAGCCTTGAAATCGGCGCGAACACGTTGAGCCAGTATTTGATTCTCGGTGCCGGTGAGAGCTTGAACCGGCAGGCCATAGCCGTAGTAGCCATTCACGGGATTGAACCCGCCGCCACTAAAGTCGTATTGCGCGCCGACAAAGTTCTTCATGCCGACGATACGATTCGTGCCGTTATATACGGCGGTTTCGGTCGATGGACTGTCGTTGAGACCCCACCAAGCGACTTCCCAGCCGTAAGTTGTCGGCGGCGCACAACTGCACGCGTTGCACGTATTGCAACCCGGGTAACCGTAGCCGTAACCGCCACAATCGGCCTGGCACTCGTCGCGCGGCCCGCCGAGGGTAAACGTACTGCCGATTCGAACCTCTACACCTTCGCGGAAGTCGAAGTTCACGTCGCGGCTATCGAGGATTGTCGTCGTCGATGGCGGATAATATGGATATGTTGCACCCGTGGGAATCTCGGTCGTGAGCTTTATCGGCGTCTCGTTGGTGCGGCCCATTTCCAGGAAGTACACGCCGCCGAACCATTGATTCTCGCTGCAGCACTCGTTGCCAAAGTACTGGCTGATGCCGTTGCAATCGGGATAGCCGCAGCCGGCTGAGCTATAGTTGTCCCCGGTGCCGTAGGCCGTCATTCCATTGCAGCCACAGGGCTGAGCTGCGTTCATGGCTTCGGCCGCCGGCGTGCTGCCCATGGCGGTGGGACCGCCCATCGCGGCCGAGGTGCTCGGCCGAGCCGCGGATGTACTCGGTCGGTTCGGGGCTGGCATGGCTTCGACCGGCTGCTTCTCGGCGACGTATCGGTATGCGGGATAGGTCGTCGTCGGATACGGAGTAACCGACGCTTGCGTTTGCGGGCGGTACGCCATGTTTGGCGTGTAAGGAGTCGTCGCCGACGCAGACTGCCCAGGCTGTGCGGCAGCCGCGGCAGGAGTTGTCGATTGCTGCGCGTTCGGTTGGTAAGGAACGTATTGAGCCGCTGCCGGCTGAACGGCAACGCCCAGCAGCGCGGTGGCCGCCGCTGCCGCTGGCACTCGAAGCCACGCGAGATGAATTCTCATCGGAGTTCTCCTTGCCTGAACGCGATTCTCGCTTGGCCCGCACTTCGCACAGTGGGCGAACGCAGCCAACGAGACGATATTTTGGTGGGAACCGGCCGGGCGCGCGGCCCAGCCGGAATCATTAGTAGGTGAGGCAGTTCCGCTACGCGCTCGGCGCAATTGGAATGCGTCCATAAATTCCCATCGGCGCTCGGCCGGTCGCAGTCCGCAGAATCAATACAGGAGGGCGCATTAAATCGCGGCGACGAGTGTTGCGACCGTCGTGTCGAGCAGCAGTTTCGTGGATTACCGCTACCGCCCAGACAGAAAAGTTTGCCAGGTTGGCAGAGTTGAATTGCCCCGCGAATCTATGGGCAAATCATGAGTTGCACCCGCTGCACCGGTAAAGTTGTGATTTTCGGCATGGTCGTTAAGATAGATGACGTTGTCGTCTTTCTTTGCCGAGCGCTTTGCATTCCATGAACCAACGGCCGCGTCCTTCGGCGTCCCGCTTCCGTTCGCGATATTGGCGAATCGCAATTGGGACATTCTCAGTGGTTTTCATCGGCTCGGCAGCGGTCATTGGTGCGCCATCGCCCGAGGTTGTATATCTAAAGGAGCACTACACCAAATACGAGTACAAGATCCCGATGCGCGACGGCGTGCGGCTTTTCACGGCCGTGTATGTGCCGAAGGACACCGATAAACGGTACCCGATCTTGCTGACGCGTACTCCCTATTCCCTCAAGCCGTATGGAGAAGACGTATACGCCTATCCCCACGGACCGATGAACTACTACGCGAAGGAAGGATTCATCTTCGCGCTGCAGGATGTACGTGGTAGATACAGCTCGGAAGGCAAGTTTGTCCACGTACGCCCTCTTCTCGACGACAAATCGGGCGCCAACGACATCGACGAATCGACGGACGCCTACGATACGATCGACTGGCTGGTGAAAAACGTATCGGGTAACAATGGGCGCGTCGGTATGATCGGCATCTCGTATCCGGGCTTTTATGCCGCGTGTGGAATGGTCGATTCGCACCCCGCGCTCAAGTGCGTTTCGCCGCAGGCGCCGGTGAGCGACTGGTTCATGGGCGACGACTTCCATCACAACGGCTGCTTGTTTCTCGACGACGCTTTCGGCTTCTTGGGCACGTTCGAGCAAAAGCTCGACGACCCGACACGCGAGAGCCCGAAGCCATTCGATTACAAAACGCCGGATGGATACGAGTTCTATTTAAGCCTAGGGCCGCTGCCAAACGCCGATCGGAAGTATTTCAAAGGCAAGATCGCGTTCTGGGATGAGATCATGGCTCACCCCACCTACGACGCCTGGTGGCGGGCCCGCCGCATGCCGTCGCATTTGAAGAACATTCACACGGCGGTTATGACCGTGGGCGGATGGAACGATGCCGAGGATTTGTACGGCACTTTGAACGTGTACCGGGAAACCGAACGCCGGAACCCAGGCATTTACAACGTGTTGGTCATGGGGCCCTGGTCGCATGGCGAGTGGTCGGCGCCCAAGGCCGACCACCTTGGCCACGTCAACTTCGATGCCAATACGGCGAAATACTACCGCGACCATTTCGAGTTGCCGTTTCTGATCCACTTTCTCAAAGGCGATGCAGCCGACAATAAATCCGGCGGCAGTTCTAACACCGGTGCTTCAGCGGGCGACGAAGCCGAGGCAAAGAAGTTCAATTTGGCAGAAGCCAATGTCTTCGAAACGGGCACCAACCAGTGGCGGCATTTCGATGCGTGGCCGCCGAAGAACACGGTCGAGAAGTCGCTGTATTTGCACTCCGGCGGGCGATTGTCGTTCGATGCGCCCACCGCGGATGAGAAATCCGCGTTCGACCAGTACATCAGCGATCCGGCCAAACCGGTACCGTATATTGGGAGCATCGCCCTCGATCGGACGGCCGAATATATGGTCGACGATCAACGCTTCGCCGCGACGCGGCCAGACGTACTGGTCTATCAGACCGATGTGCTAACCAGCGACGTGACGTTTGCCGGTCCGATTTCGGCCCGGTTAGAGGTTTCGACTTCGGGAACGGACTCGGATTTCGTCGTGAAACTAATCGACGTCTATTCGAACAACTTTCCAAACCCCGATCCGAATCCGAAGAACATGCAGATGGGCGAATATCAGCAGCTCGTGCGTGGAGAGCCGATGCGCGGCAAGTTTCGCAATAGCTACGAGAAGCCGGAGCCATTCACGCCCGGCCAGCAGGTCGCCATGAATTGGACCATGCCCGACGTGTTTCACACATTCCGCCGCGGACACCGGATCATGATTCAAGTGCAAAGCTCGTGGTTTCCGCTGATCGATCGTAACCCACAGACCTTCTGCGATATCAATCGGGCCACCGCAGATGATTTTCAGAAGGCAACTGAGCGGGTGTACCATTCGCCGCAGGCGGCTTCCGCCGTGCACGTACGAGTGCTCATGCCGACGGCAAATTAGCAGCTTGTCGGAACGGACATGATTGGTCGCTGAATCCGCAACTCACCCAAACCCATGGGTGAATCGAATGTGTAACTCCTTCGTAATGGCTCAGGGGGATCGGCCCGCGATCCCAAGTGCTGCGCTGCGACTCCCGGCTACGGAGTGGCCTTCGGCGTTCCGTGGTCAGCGCAGCCATGATGTTAGAGCTTCTAACAAAATGGCCGGGGACTGTCCCAATTTTGCGGAGTCTTCGGAGCAAAATGGGACTGTCCCCCTCTCCGGAGACATTTTGCTAGAAGCGCTTAGTCTGCTGTAGCTGAACCCGTGCGAGTTCAGCTACGCAGCGTTCCACGAGCGGCTTCTCGGCTGTTCGCCTGAGCTACTGGTTGGAGTCTTGTTGCGAATTCGATTGGGATGGTGCGGCCTGTTGCGAGTCGCGGAACTGTTGCTGGGTTTGGCCAGCATTTTCTTCCGTGCGGCCACGTGCTCCCGGCGCGCCCGGACGTTCGCTGAGCCGCGTGGGGCCAATCGCATCGCGAAGCTGATCGACTTGCTGACTGATCCGATCGAGTTGTCGTTCGATTCGACTGATTCGCACCGAAAGATCGCCGGAGTCGGCCTGCGAATACTGCTCGTTTTCTTCGTAGCCGGCTTGCCGATTCTCCGAGTTCATTTGACCTTCGCTTCTGCTGTATTCGTTGCCTTGATTCGGTTCGATGACCCCCTGGAAGCGGCGGTATTCACGGATGCCGTTCGGGCCTTGCGTTTGAAGGACTGACTCGGCATAGCCTTGAAGCTGGCCGCGTACGGTGCGTTTTTCGCCGTTCCGCATGATCTCCAGGGCAACTTCCTGGCCCGGCTGCATATTGCGGATATCGGAGATGAACTGGTCAACGGAACGGACGGGCTGGCCATTGAGCGATGTGATGCGATCGCGGCGATGCAGCCCCATTTGCTGGGCCGCCGTGTTGGGAATAATTCGCATCACGGTGACACCCTCTCCGTTTTCGCTGCTCACGATGTTGACGCCCAGACTGCCTCGTTGCTGGCCCCGCGCTTGGCCTTGCTGTCCTTGATTGCCAGCATTGCCGCGGCGGTACTCATAGCGTTGCGGAGCGGGCCAGGCGCGTTCGTTGGCATTTTCAGCGCTCTTGGATTCGTTTTGCGAAGCTTTTTGCTGGTTGGCATTTGGCTGCTGCTCCGCTTGTTGCGCATTTTGCTGATTCTGTTCCTCGGATTGGGCTTGCGATTGTGCGTTACTCGGCTGGTTTAACTGGGCCTGCTGCTGGTTCTGCTTTTGCTGGTCGGTTTGGCTTTGATCATCCGCAGCGCGTGAAGTGCTGGCAGCGGACATTACTAAGCAGCCAACGCAACATGCGGCGAGACATCGTGTCAAAATGCCGGTGCGAGAAACGTTCAACATGGTCGTGACTCCTTCCGCAGATCTCGGAGTGAAAGGTGGACCGATTCGCGAACGCTGTGAATCGGAGCGGCAGGGCTGGTGTGGCGCAAGTTGTCGAGGCTAAGTGGCCGACCACCTTGTGTTAAGGTTGGGTGTTGCGGAGCAAAAAATATGCCGGGCGCGCCTTGGAGTTACGCTGCGACGCCGATTTGTTGCAGCAGTCTGTTGATCAATGCGACGGCCGCAGCGAGAGACCGAATCCTGGTAGAAATGTCGGCGTCATAAACCCGCCACGCAGGCTAGGCGGCGCATTCGAGGAGTTGTCGCCCGGCATAGTAGGCGAGCACTTCGCCGCCGAGTGCGCGGTAGTCTTCGGCGCCGGGTGAGTTGGGCGCGTATTCGAAAATCGATTGCCCGAAGCTCGGCGACTCCGCGAGGCGAATATTGCGACGGATACGAGTTTCAAACAATCTTACCGCACCCCACGCGCGGCCCCCTTTGCGAGCTTCTTTGAAGAACTGTTCGACATCGCGCGAAACTTCGGCGGCCAGCTTCGTGCCCGATTCGTACAGGCAGAGGACGACGCCAGCCAATTGGAGCCGATCGTTGAGGCGTTCATTCACGAGGCCGATCGTTTTGAGCAGCTTCGACAGGCCGTGCAGGGCGAGGAAGTGCGGTTGCAGTGGCAGAAATAC
>DASZZA010000088.1:0-3200 GCA_035545135.1 Lacipirellulaceae bacterium
CGACCGACATCTTTCCCATACGGCCCGCGCCCCGGCGCGGCGGAACCCCAGTTGGTCGAGGGTCATTTTTTTTACGGCCATTATTATGCGGTGCAAGCCATGTGGCAGGCGTCCGGCGAGCGCTGGCCACAGTGGTATCCGGCGATTCGCGACGTACTTGTAGGCCGCCAGCAGCCCGACGGCTCGTGGACCGACCCCGTGTGCTCCGAGTATGGCACGGCGATGGCCACGATTATCCTGCAGATGCCGGATAATAGTGTGCCGATTTTTCAGCGGTGAACCGCGGTGAGATTTTGATGCCACAGAGATCACAGAGATCACCGAGTACAGTAAGGGAATTGCAAAATGCAAATTGTGTGAGCGCGCGCGGAGGGACGCATCAATTAATTCTCTGTGCCCTCTGTGCCCTCTGTGTTCTCTGTGGCGAATTCTGCTCTTGCACATCCAATGCTCAAGGCGTAGCGCAAGAAGTGATTCCGGTCGAAGGGACTGCCTTTCGAGGCGAGCTCACCTCGATTGACACGAGCGGACGCGCAACCTTTCGCGAAGTCGATAAGAACCAGCAGCCGGATAAAAGTCGGACATTGGCGCTCGATGAGATTGTGCGGTGGGGAAACCCGGTAGCGCCGCGGCCGCAAACAATTGTCGTGCTGGCGGACGGTGGGCAACTTGTGACGGTGCCCGACTGGGTTGGCGGCGCCGCGGTACGGTTGATCGGCGACGACGTTGTGGTGCAAACTGAAATTTGGAACGAGGTGCGGATTCCGCGCGGATTGGTCAGCGGGGTCGTGTTCGCACAACAGGACCGACCTGAGAAGCGCGAGCAATTAGTCGAACACGTAAGAAACCAAATGTCTGCTTCCCGCACTGAACAGGTAAGCGGAAACACGATGGCCGATGTGGTCATGCTTACGAACGACGATCGGCTGACGGGCAACATCACCGGACTGGACCGTGGATCGCTGACGATGGAAACGCTCGGAAAAGCGGCCAAGCTGCCATTGTCGCGAGTCGACGCCGTTCGTTTTGGAACGAAACGTCAGCTTGAAAGCAGACCGGGCCAAGACGGTTACTCGCACGAGATAAAGAGACTGGCAATCGGGCTGCGCGACGGGTCGCTGTTGTATGCAAAGGCCATTCGCGCGAACGAAAACGAGTTGGCGGTTGAGCTCGCCAACGGAGTGAAACTCACCGGCCGCACGGTGCACGATGTTGTCGCGATTCAGTCGCTGGACCGACGGATCGTTTATCCTTCCGATATGAACGGGGCCGATTATCGCAGCGTGCCGTACCTGACAATCAAATGGCCGTATACGCGCGACCACAATGTGTTGGGTGAGCCGATTGTCGTTCGCGGGAAACGATATTTGAAGGGCATCGGCATGCACTCGGCCTCGCGGCTGACGTTTCGATTCGATCAAGACTATCGGCAATTTGATGCGGCCGTTGCGATTGATGATTCGGCCAAGGGCGGAGGCAGTGTGACGTTCGGCCTATACGTATTGCGCCACGGCAAATGGACCGAAGCGTATCAGAGCGGTGTCATGCGCGGCAGCGATGAGCCGCGGCCAGTTTCCGTCGACTTAACCGGTGCGCGAGGGCTGACTCTCACGGTCGACTTCGCCGACCGTGGTGATGAGCTCGATCACGCGGTTTGGCTCGATGCGCGGCTGGTGCGGTAAAATTAGGCGGCTCAGACGCAGATTGGCCCTCCCAAATTCCGCTCAGCCTGCCACGGATTGAACGGCCGCCGCGGTTTCATGTACGACTTCGGCCGCCCGCAACACCTGCTCCCGCGAGACATCCAAATGCGTGACAGCGCGGATGCGCTGGGGACCATTGGCATTCATCAACACGCCTTCATCGCGAAGGCGGGCACTGAACGCGGCGGCGGTGCCAAGTTCGGGATCGACTTCGAAGATCACGATGTTCGTGTCGATCGTTTCGGGATCGAGTTTCAAGCCGGGCGTCGCGCGAATTGTGTCGGCCAGCAGACGGGCGTTGGCGTGATCCTCGGCCAGGCGGTCGATATGATGTTCGAGCGCGTAGAGGGCGCCGGCCGCAATGATGCCGGACTGCCGCATGCCACCGCCGAGCGCTTTGCGATGGCGGCGCGCTTTGCGGATCAAATTGGCGGGGCCGCACAACGCCGAGCCGACCGGTGCGCCCAATCCCTTCGAGAAGCATACGCTCACGGTATCGAAATGGCCGGCCCAATCGGCGGCGGGGATACCGCTGGCGACGACGGCGTTGAACAGGCGGGCACCATCCAAATGTCGGGCCAGGTCGTTGTCGGCCGCCCAGCCGCAGATTTCGGCAAGCGCATCGTAGGGTTGAATCCGGCCGGCACCGCGGTTGTGGGTGTTTTCCAAACAGACCAACCGCGTGCGCACGCAATGGTCGTTGTTCGCGGGACGAATGCGGCCCACAAGCTGTTCAACTTGCAGCACGCCATGGTCGCCTTCCACCGGCTGCGCCGCAATGCCGAACAATTGGGCGTAGGCCCCCTGCTCGTAACAGATGATGTGGCAATTCGCTTCGCACAGAAATTCATCGCCGGCCTGACAGTGCACTCGCACGCCAAGCTGGTTGCCCATCGTGCCGGAAGCCACGAAGAGGGCCGACTCTTTGCCCAGCATTTCGGCAATGCGCTCTTCCAACCGGCGAACAGTCGGATCCTCTCCGAAAACATCGTCACCGACTTCGGCGGCGGCCATGGCGGCACGCATCGCGGCAGTGGGACGGGTAACGGTGTCGCTGCGAAGATCGACGGGCGGTTGCATGATGGGTTTTCTTTTCGCGAGTTTCTAGCGAGAATGAAACGCGGATGTATTATCGCGTGTCGGCAGACTGCCGACAATGGCCGGTGCGTTTCCATAACAGGCAGTTTCACAACCGTGGGCTAGCGCCCTGCGGCCGATCCGATCAGCCGGCCGGTACCCTCTGAGTGGCGTCCGGTTGACTGAGGCGGTTTGAAACTGATTGCAGAATTCCTGCTCGATGCTGCTGCCGATTCAAAGAATTGATACTCGGAAATCCGACGCGCAAGCCGCGATCGCACGGCTGCGCGCGAAGCTTGCACCCAGCGGCAATGTGGTGAGCGAGGCGGGGCGGCGGAAGACGGTGGAGGTTTTTGGTCGGCCGCTCTCGCCGGCCGAGGTTGTGGAACGAATTTGTTCCGATGTGCGCAGCGAAGGGCT
>DASZZA010000089.1:0-6631 GCA_035545135.1 Lacipirellulaceae bacterium
AGCCGGGGTAAACGGATTGTCAGCTGGCGAATAATCGCCAGTGGCAACCACAGTGGCAGTAGCCGTCCGCGCATAGAGCACGATCCCCAAAGCAAGCAGGCATCGGACGTAAGCACGCGCGCGAGCTGGACATCGTGCACGCTTCCAATAGCGTTGAAAGATGAATTCAAGAAGTGCTTGGATTCGACTGAGATACATGGGTTGTCCCCTTCACTGATCCATAAAGGCACGCTCGCCACAGATGTCTAAGCGTGTCCGATTACGCCACGACGTGTCCCAATTCGTGCCTCTGGCGGTTCGTCTGCAAACGGTGGCATGGTCCTATTTCAAGCCCCGCTCGTGATGCGCAAAATGTGAAACCGAACACCACGGCGCGGAGAGAGACCAAATTCGTCGAAGATGTTCCGGCAATTCCATCATCGCCGAGCACAGCCTAAATTGCAACCATTTCGTAGAGCACGACGTCCGCCGAACTGCGGGACGGCGCCCTGCTCCAATTGCTGATCCGCCAATAAGTTAGGTCGCCGGCCGCAGCAAGGATTTCCCTTTTTGGAACAGATGGCCGACCTACAACATCACGACACTAAGTTCCGACCCTGGCTCGAATCGCCGCGTATCAACCGGCAAACACGCCAGCGCATTCGCGCGGGTCAACGTCGCCATATCTGCCGAGCCTTGCCAGGGAAGGATCTCTACCAGCGGCGAAGATAGTTGATCGGCGCCGGTGCCGGCCGGTCCTTGCGTCGCAGTAGTCAGCCGCGCCGGCAGACATGCCGCACGTCCGCCCTTGTGCTCGTACGTATGGCTCAGTTTTGCTTGGATGGTTGACAATTGAACGAATCCGCGGCCAGCCAGTGCCGCGATCGCCGGCCTTACGAACAGTTCGAAACACACCAGGCTGCTCACCGGATTGCCGGGCAACGCGAACACCAACACGCGCCGCTGGCCATCTGTCTTTACACCGAACCACAACGGTTTGCCCGGCCGCAGCGCAACCTGGTGGAATACCAGCGTCACGCCAAGCTCCGTCAACACTTTCGGAACGAGATCGAACTTACCCGCCGACACCCCCCCGCTTAACACCAAGACGTCCGCCGAAAGACCTTGTTCGATCCAGCGGGCCAGCTCCTCGCGATTGTCCCGTGCGATGCCCAGTTCGATGGCGTCCACTTCAGCGCGACCCGCCGCAGCCAAGAGCATCGGCCCGTTGCTATTGCGAATCTGACCGCTCGCGGGCCTTTCGCCCACCGAAACCAACTCGTTCCCGGTTGGTAAAATCGCCAGCCTTGGACGCGGAACAACCGTGACCATGGCATGTCCGATTTCCGCAAGCACGGCAATTTCGATGGCCCGCAATCGAGTACCCCGACGCAAAATAGTCTCACCAGCGCGGAGCGATGCACCCATCTTCAGCACGTTTCTGCCCGGCATAATTTCGACGTTGTGCAACCGCACCGTATAATCGTCCACCAATTCAGTGTGCTCTACCTGCACAACCGCGTCCGCGCCCTCGGGTATCGGGGCTCCGGTCATAATTCGCGACGCTGTTCCCGGCGTCAGTGGAAGATGGGGCACCGCGCCAGCGGCAATTTCTTCCAAAATCTGGCGTTCCGGCTCGCGGTCGGCGCTCCGCACGGCATAGCCGTCCATCAGCGCCTTATCGTACGGCGGCGAGTTGATGTCACTCGTCACCTCTTCCGCGAGAACCAGTCCCATCGCCTCGCGCAGTGGCACTCGCCGCGGCGCGAGGCGTGCCGCGTGCTCCTCTACCAGCTTCAAAGCTTCTTCAACATTGAGCATCGGTTGTTAGCCACACAGAGCGCAGAGACGAACAATAAGATGATTTGTCATTGAGATCTTGTCATTTGTCACTGGTCATATCGGAAATGGACGATGACCAACTACCAATGGCCAATTCCAATTCCCAATTTTCTCTGTGGCTCTGTGGCCTCAGTGGCAAAATTAAGCCGCGAGAAACGCCCGCAGAATATCGTAACCCGCGCGCGTCAAAAAACTCTCCGGATGAAACTGGACCCCGTACAGCGGATAGTCGCGGTGAGCGATCCCCATGATCTCGCGGTAGCCGCCCGGTTCCTCCGCCCACGCTGTGATTTCGAATTCCTCCGGCAGCGTGTCGGGCTGAATCACGAGGCTATGATACCGCGTAGCCTCGAACGGGTTTTCAAGACCCGCGAAAAGTCGCTGGCCATCGTGATGGATCATGTCGGTCTTACCGTGCATGAGGTTCTTGGCCCGCACGATCGTCGCGCCAAATGCCTGCCCCATCGACTGATGGCCAAGACACACTCCCAACAGCGGCAAACGCCCTTTCAGCCGCAGGCAACACTCAACCGATATCCCCGCTTCGCTCGGCGTACAAGGACCGGGCGAGATGATCACCCGATCCGGCTTCCGTTCCAACACCTCATTGACTGAAATTCGATCATTGCGAAAAACTTGAATTTCAAGCCGCGGATCGATCTCGCCCAACCGCTGCACAAGGTTGTACGTGAACGAGTCGTAGTTATCGATGATCAGAATCACGGCGGAGGATTGAGGATGCGGGATACAGGGGACAGGGATTGTCGATTCGTTATCCTAATCATCAGTCTACCTGCCGTGTTGCAGATGGACCAGAACGGGCGTTGTATACGCTTCGACCATGCGTTCCAATAGCTTCGCCGGTCTGGCGGACATTGTCCCAGTGTTACGCGTTTTCATAATCGATCGCCCATGTCAGCACGACACAGCTCCATCCGAAAACGAGCGCACCCGGTTAGCGATGCCGAAGCGCTGCGCCTGGTGATGGAAATGATGGCGATTTCCGGTCGTAGCGGCGAGGAAGCGGCCGTTCTGGATTTCATCCGCGGCAAGCTAACGGATGCCGGCGTTTCGTCGAACGCGCTGGCGTTCGATGATGCCGATCGCCGCACGCCCATCGGCGGACAAGTCGGCAACCTCGTGCTGAAACTCTCGGGCACCGTTCGTGGCCCGCGGCGAATGCTCGCCGCCCACGTAGACACGGTACCGATCTGCGTTGGTTCGCGCCCCGTTCGCAAAGGCAAGTACATTCTGAGCGCCGACAAGAATACGGGACTCGGCGCCGATGACCGCGCCGGGGCCGCCATTCTGCTGGTCACAGTCTTGGCCATCGTTCGCTCGAAGTTGGCGCATCCGCCACTCACCTTTCTTTGGACAGTGCAGGAGGAGGTCGGCCTGTTCGGCGCCCGTTTTGTCCGAACATCGAAGCTCGGCAAGCCGCAGCTCGCTTTCAATTTCGACGGCGGCGCGGCGCACGTATTGAAGATCGGCGCCACGGGCGGCTACCGCATGACGATCGATATCGAGGGCATCGCCAGCCACGCCGGCAACCATCCCGAAGAAGGCGTCAGCGCAATCGCAATCGCCTCGCTGGCAATCGCCGATTTGGTCCAACATGGCTGGCACGGACTCATTGCGAAAGATGGCAGCACGGGAACCAGCAACGTCGGCATCATCCAAGGCGGCGAAGCCACCAACGTCGTTACCGACCACGTGCGACTTCGCGCAGAAGCTCGCAGCCACGAGCCCAAATTTCGACAGCGCATCGTGAAAGAAATCGAGCACGCCTTCCAACGATCAGCGTCCGCCGTTCGCAATACGGCGGGCAAAACCGGCCGCGTAAAATTCGAAGGCGCCCTCGATTACGATTCGTTCCGCTTACGCAGCACGGAGCCGTGCGTCGCCGCCGCCGCGGCCGCAATCGAAGCGGAAAAACTCACACCCGAGCTTGCGATCACCAACGGCGGCCTCGACGCCAACTGGTTTACGGCGCACGGCTTCCCGACCGTAACCCTCGGCTGCGGCCAGCGGAATATCCACACTGCCCGCGAACAGCTCGATATCGGCGAATTCCACCGTGCCCGAAGAATCGCACTTCGGCTAGCCACGGATGACAACTCACAGTAATTTGTGGAGATTTCACCGCTAAACCGCAAGCAGTTATTGCCACCCGCCAGACGTCTAACTCCGGGCCCCTGCTCCCTGTCCCCTGCATCCCGCCCCCCGTATCCTTCCTTCATGATCGACCCGAAATTTATCCGCAACTTCTCGATCGTCGCCCATATCGACCACGGCAAAAGCACGCTGGCCGATCGGCTGCTCGAAATCACCGGCACGGTGAGCCGTCGCGAAATGAAGGAGCAACTGCTCGACGACATGGCGCTGGAGCGCGAGCGCGGAATTACGATCAAGGCGCATCCCGTTTCAATGAAGTATCGCCATAACGGGCACGAGTACGAGCTCAACCTCATCGATACGCCCGGTCACGTCGATTTCCATTACGAAGTTTCGCGATCGCTCGTCTGCTGCGAGGGGGCCGTGCTGCTGGTCGACGCGTTTCAAGGCGTCGAGGCGCAAACCGTCGCCAACGCGTACGCGGCTATGGAACACAACCTCGCGATCGTCCCGGTAATCAATAAAATCGATCTCACGCACGCCCGCGTCGACGAAGTCAAAGAGGAAATGGAACACACGCTCGCGCTTGATGCCGACGAAGTCATCGGCTGCAGCGCGAAGACCGGTCTCAATTGCGAAGCAGTCCTCACAGCAGTTATCGAACGCGTGCCGCCGCCGATGGGTGATCCCAATGGCGTACTGCAAGCGATGGTATTCGATTCCGTGTACGACGAGTTTCGTGGCGCGGTCACGTACGTGCGGATTATGAACGGCACCGTCCGCAAAGGAGAGCGAATCAAGTTCCTGCAAGCCGGCACAATTCACGACGTGATCGAGCTCGGCCAGTTCACGCCGCGGCGCACTCCTCGCGACGAGCTAACCGCCGGTCAGGTCGGTTACCTCATTTGCAACATCAAGTCGCTCAGCAACGTCCACATCGGCGACACCGTGACCGTGGCCGAAGGTCAGTCGGCGCCAGCGTTGGTCGGATATCAAGAGCCGAAGCGAATGGTCTTCTGCGGCCTCTATCCCTCCGACGGTCAGGATTTCGAGGAACTTCGCGACGCCCTCACGAAACTCTCCATCAACGATCCCAGCTTTGAGTTCGAGCCCGAATCGAGCGACGCCCTCGGCTTCGGCTTCCGCTGCGGTTTTTTGGGCCTCTTGCATATGGAAATCGTCCAGCAGCGCCTCGAACAGGACGCCAACATCGACCTCGTGCAAACAGCTCCGAACGTCACGTACGAAATCACCACCGTCCGCGGTGAAAGCCTGGAAGTCCACACGCCGCAAAAAGTGCCCGACCAAGGCGAGATCGAGGAGTTCCGTCAGCCGATCGTCCGCGTGAATTTCGTACTGCCGACCGAGTACATCGGACCCATCATGAAGCTATGCCAGGACCGCCGCGGGGAATACGTCCGCACCGAGTACCTCTCGCCCACCCGCGCGATGCTCACTTACGACCTGGCCCTGGCCGACGTGATCTACGACATGCACGACAAACTCAAAAGCGCCACCCGCGGCTATGGCACCATGGATTACGAAGTGCTGGGCTATCGGCCCGGCGACCTCGTGCGGCTCGATATCCTCGTGAAAGGCGACCGCATCGACGCCCTGTCGATCGTTTGCGACCGCCGCGACGCGGAGACGCGCGGCCGGGCCGTCATCAAAAAGCTCAAGCAGGAAATCCCGCGGCACATGTTCGAAGTGCCGCTCCAAGCGGCCATCGGCAGCCGCATCATCGCCCGCGAAACCATCAGCGCCATGCGAAAGAACGTCACCGCCAAATGCTACGGCGGCGACATCACCCGCAAACGCAAACTCTGGGAAAAACAAAAGGAAGGCAAGAAACGAATGAAGTCGATCGGCCAGGTCGACATCCCGCAAAAGGCCTTCCTCGCAGTGCTCGAGACGGGCGAAGAGGAAAACAAAAAGAAGTGAGACCCTCGCCCTTTGCGAGAGAGTGGCTCGGCTCGGCGAGCCGGGTGAGGGCGCTTTGGATGTCTTCCAGTACGGCGGCTAACTTCTCAATTAGAGCGTCGACCGCTCGTCGCGCCTTTCCGCGTTTAACATTGCGGATTGCATGATGGATACAATTCGGTAAATTAGGGTGAACCGTCGATTTGATCGCGCCGGCTGGCCGGTCAAATGCGCCGCGCGCGAAGGAGTCTCTTGTGGAAGTCGCTAACGGCAAAGGAAGGCGATTGTTGCGGGTCACTCCGGGCAACATCCGCAACAACCACATCTACATTCGCGACCACTACGACTTCTTCCCACCCGACTGCATTGGCCCGCCCAAGCGAACGAACGGTGCCAATGGGCACGACATTGAGCTCGTACTCGATGGCCTCAACGAAGTCGTCAAAACCGATATCGTTATTAATCCAAATCCGGCAACCTATCCTTCTTTCACTGAGCAGGCGGGTTCTGAACGGCCTCTACCACACGAGTCCGAATCTCATTGGCAACTGCCTGACACTTGTGAAGTTCACCGATGAGTTCTTCACAAAGACGCCAGTATCTCTCCCACTCCTCGCGCCCGACTATCGCGGTAAAATCGACCTGCATCGGTCTGCGCCACTTTTCGTAATTGCTTAGTCGAACAATCCGCTGCTCTGTGTCCGCAATGCCGCGCCCGGTGGGCGACAATCGGGCCTTGCTGACGATCCACTCCCGCCAACTCTTGTTGCCTTTG
>DASZZA010000090.1:0-3826 GCA_035545135.1 Lacipirellulaceae bacterium
GGCTGCGGGCAGAGTTTGGTTACACTGAGTCCCACTCAATGCTCAGACCTTGGTCTGTTGCGGATTGGCTGCGGGCAGAGTTTGGTTACACTTCTTTGCTGCCTAAATACCGCCCGCTGCACGACTTGAGGAGAACTCACAGCTAAAAAAGAGACAACTGACACGGTGCCGGCTCCGGCGGCTTGCGCATTTTTCCCCAAAAAATCTGCATCCGCTCGAACTGTTTGTCGGTGATCGTTACCACGCGCACCTCCCCATCCGGCGGCAGGTGGCGCTCGATCCGCGCGACATGAACCTCAGCGTTCTCTTTGCTAGGGCAGTGCCGAGCGTACACCGAAAACTGCATCTTCGTAAACCCGTCGCGCAGCAGCGCCTTGCGGAATAGCGTGTACTCCCGCCGCGCTTTCTTCGTGTCCGTCGGCAGGTCGAACATCGCCAGTACCCACATACAGCGGTACCCGTTGATGAACATCGGATGAGGATTCAGGATGCGGGATGCAGGGGGCAGGGAACTAATTCGGACCCGTTTTCGCCTTGCGACGGCTCGGCCGGAGCCTCGCCCTCCCATGCCCTGGGAATCTGCAGCTCCCGATCGCCGCCCGCATAACAGCGGACCAACGACGCCACATATCGGTGGAGCTCGACCATCAGCGGGCCCACGTCATCTCCTAGCCTTACCCGGTCGGCCAGCACCTCCAACAAGGCCGCCTTCGCCGCCTGGTTCAATTCCTCGTATCCCTGCCGGTGCATCTCCCGCACCCGATCGTCCACCAGCGGCCGCAGCGGCTCCATCAAATCGTCCGCGAGGCAAAACGGATTGCTCCGGTTCCGATGATGCAGCCCCACACTCGGCAGCAACCCGGCCGCCACGATCGCCCGCGCCACCGCCGCCCGCATCACCGCGTAGCCGTAGTTGAGAAAACCGTTCAGGCCAGTGCCGTCCGGGTCACGGCGAAAGACGAAGTCGAGAGAATCGGCTAGGGGGTCTGTCCCCAATTTCGGCTCGGAGAAATTGGGGACTGACCCCCTCGGTTCGTCATCGAGCCAATTCACCCAGTACACCCGCGCCGCCTGGGCCTCAACATTCGTCGGATCGCCCGACCGCACCTCGCGCGACAGTGCGAGAAGCTTCTTGTGCGCGGGAAGGTTTGCCGGAATGTTCCGTGCTTGTGCTCGCACCTTGGCAACGACCAATTGCCGCCAAAGCTGCTTCCTGAGCGGCCGACTGACGCCCAGCTGCGCATCGAGCCGCCACACGACCTGGGAATGATCGACCATCGGCAGCAGAACAGCGGCCGGCAAATGATCCCGCCCGCAAATCACGACGGCCGCGTCGCTTTCGGCTAGTTTTGCGAGCGCCCCATGCGTGTAAGTCGTCTGCGGGTGATCGACCACCACGACGCCAATATCCTCGCACGGCACCTGGCCGACGGTTTCGCCATCCCGCTTGAGGACCAATTGCTCATTGCGAACCGAAAGATGAGCCGGCTCGCGACTGATTTCGAGCGTACGCTTAATCACAGACGAAGCCCTCCACGAAGGATCGAGAGGACCATCCGTGGGGCACCTAAATAGCGCATCCTTAGCGGACTACCCAAGTTTACATTGAGAGCCGTGGCATTTCCAACCACTTTTTTTGGCGGAAAGTGCTCCTAACATCGGTCAATCATTGGCCCAACGAATTCGGCCCAGCGGGTCAACTAGCACCTTTCGCACGGCGTATTTTTCAAGAAAGGTCGTCGGGGTGAGGCCGATATCTGGCTGCTCGCTAGAGCGACGCGCATCGTTTGCGTCGACGAGATGAATTCGCTTCTGTGTTGATACCAGTGTGCTAATCTTCATCAACTTAGGTGCCCCGTTCATCGTGGCCAGAACTAAATCGCCCGTACAGACCGAAAAGATGAACTTCGCATCACGATGGTCGGGGTGGGTCCTGCGGATAATAGGCTCATTGTTTAAACGTCGGTTTGCTGCCTCTAAGCGGGAGACGTAGACCGCATCGCTTTTGGTTTTACCCTTTTCGTTCCACTGAAAAAGGCAGGCATGATGTAGTTCATCTGGCTCCACGTAGGCAATCTGGGTTGGGTCATTCGCGCGTTTTGCCTTATTATCTCGAATTCTTGTTACGGTGTCGTTCTTAATAAGAATCCGAACCTTTTTTATGGGTACCCCCGATTCCATTTGGGCGCTTGCGAGTATGCCAGATACTTTCTTTGGTGTGAGCTTTTCACTAGCCTCTATTTGTGCGAATTCGATTTTTGGCCGTCCCTTTTTTGGCTTCGACGTCCTTATTTCCAGGTTATTCGCTCGCAAATGAGCGATCACGGCTTTACGAATCGACGGATCGCGAATTTGCAGGATTTCAGCACCGGAAACCTCCGTGAGGGGCTTTCGCTTTACCCACACCTTGCCATCGGAGCCCGTGGCTGCAATGTTAACCAGTCCGAAAGGGTTATCCTTATGCAGCCCGCCCCGTACTTTTCGTCCCACACGGCGGGAAACATTTATCTTGCGGACTGCCTGCACAACATCTTCGCGGAAATGCGGCCACGGATCTTCCAGTACTTCGCCGTGCGTTCTTGCTCCGCCGCGCTTGATGCTTTCCGACAACTGCTGAAGCCGCGAGCGATTTGTGAGAGCCACGACCACCGCATCAATCGCATGATGCCGATGATCCGCCCGGTTCTTTTCACCGGGCCGCAATTCCTTGCCGTTCTCGCACCATGCGGGGCTATCAGGTAGCTCTTCCAAGATCGTATCCAGGCCCCATTGCCAGCGCAGTTCGGCTGTTAGTTGGCCTTTCAATCCGAGTACAGAATGATCCTTGTCAAACAAACACCGAAGGTACTCCCCCGTGGCACGCACAATGTAACCTGTATCCGTAAGTTGGCGCGCGATGAATGCATCTAACTCCAGTTCTTTTTGAAAGAATCGACGGTATTTTCTGTAGGGCATCAAACCGCGCTTCAACAGGGAGCCAACGTGCATGCAAATGCGGCCGTAGGCATCCGGGTTCGCCGCGGCCAACCATTCGAACGGCGTGTGATCGCCCTTGCCGTGATTGCACTTTCGATGACAAACCACTTTGTTCATTTGTGAGTCGTCCAGACACCGCGAATAGGGAAGGATATGGTCTACATCCGCTTCCCCGCCAAACAATTGGCCTTGGCTGATTGGCTTGCCGCAGTAGACGCACTCACGCGCCTGTTCTTCCCAAAGCAGGTAACGCAGAATCGCATCCCGATTGATTTTTACACCATGTTTTCGGACTTCTTCGGCCGCTTTTTCGCGCTCCGCTTCTCGTTCGCGCATGCGCGAAATCATTTCGGTCCGCTTTTCTTTGCCAAGCTGCAATTTCCTAGTCATCTCCAGGTGTACGGCCTCCGGCTTGCCATACTCACGGATGATTGCGTTTACGACTTTGCGCAGCTCGACAAGCGCTCGTTTGACAACCGGATTCGGAATATCGCCGATTCTCAACTCGCCAGCCCGAACACGCCGGGGATCCGGCAGCTTGTCAAACAGACGACGCCGTAACTCGTCGCGCCGCAGATAGCCGGCTGCATGCAATGCGCTCTTGTCTGGGTCACTCGCCGACTGATAAACGAGCCCCCGCTCTAGATGTGGCAGCAGCTTGTCGATCGCTCTCAGCGATAGGTTCATATATCCGGTCGGCAATTGCGCGCCGAGTGCTGCGTCGGCTTCCTCCGCGGTGAAACCAAATTCACTTGTCAACCGGGAGATTATCGCATCGTCTTCGCGCTCGTTTTCCAGCAGCATTCGAACGATCGCATCCTTTTCGTCTTCCGATCGGTCGTGCCATATC
>DASZZA010000091.1:0-5728 GCA_035545135.1 Lacipirellulaceae bacterium
CTGCGCGCGCTGGCCGACCGGTTCGAAGTCCGCGCCTTTTGCGACCCGGTCGCGCACCGGGCGGCCGAGATCGCCCAACGCTGGCCAGCCCGCACTTGCGACGGCTTCCGCGCACTCGCCAGAAGCGCCGACATCGACGCCGTCCTTCTGCTCTCCGCCCGCTGGTACGGCGCCCTGCCCATTCTGGCCGCGTGTGATGCCGGCAAAGCCGTCTACTGCTCGGCGGCTCTCGATCTGGAAACGCATGAAGCCGACGAAGTCCGGCGCCGCGTTCGCGAGGCCGGCGTCGCCTTCATGGCCGAATTTCCCTGCCGACTCGCTCCAGCAACGCTCCGCCTCAAGGAGTTAATGGCGACCCGCCTCGGCCTGCCGCGACTTTTATTTTGCAATCGCCGGTTCACCTCCCGAACGGAGCGCGACCGCTCGTTCTATACAGCCGACATGCGGCAACTCATCGAGATGGTTGATTGGTGTCGCGACGTCGTCGGTATTGAAGCCACGAGCGTCGTCGGTGCGTCGCACACCTCGGCCCCGCGCGGTGCAGCCGAACGGCATGAGTCGGCTCCAAAGGACTACCTCGTGATGACGCTCGATTTCTCGCCGCGAGGTGAAGTCGGAACGGGCCCAGTCGCACAAATTGCATGCGGCAGCTATGTTGCCCCGCAATGGCAGGAAGCCGCCTCGTTTCGCCGACCGGCCGATTTGCAGGTCGTCTGCCAGCGCGGCATTGCGTTCCTCGATCTACCGCACACCCTCGTTTGGTTTGACGAGGCCGGCCAGCACTCGGAGCTATTGGATCACGACCGTCCTGTGGGTGAACAGCTTTTCCTGCACTTTCATCGGCACGTTAGCAGTCTGGTCCTCAAAACGTCCAGCCTCGACGACGCGTACCGCGCGCTGGCAATTGTTAACAAAGCCCAGGAGAGCTACGCCCAAGGCCGCCGTTTGGAGCTATGACACGCCGATCGGGCACTTTCTTGCTTTCAACCCAAGAGAGTGAGGAAAGCCCGGTCGCCGGGTTATAATGTCGTTATGACACCGGCACTTGAAGAAGCGATTGAACGTCTGCGTCAAATGCCCGAAGAGCGACAGGACGCCTACGCCCGGTTGCTGCTTCGCGAAATTGTGGCAGACGAACAGTGGAGGCGCTCGACGGCCCTCAATGCCGAGTGGCAGCAGCAGCGAACGAACACGCTTTCGGCGCACGCCGACGTTTAGCCGCCGCATTCATTTTATTGTAGCCGCCTCTGTGACTCCCGGACGTTTCCCGTTTCCATTCGACCTCGATTTTCGGGAGGGCGAAGCACCTGCGGAGCCGCGTTTGGAGACGCTTTCGGCTCTGAAGGAGCCTCGCCCTTCCGGTTTTGATACTGGTAATAGCGTATGCGAATGCCAAATGGGCTGGTGCTCAGCATATATTTATGTGGCAAACGTCGACAAACATTTGTCGTTGCTCGCTCCTGATATACGCTACAATTGCGACCACACGATGTTTCCCCCAATTCTGAATAGGCCGCTCTCCCAATGTTCAGAATCGCGCGATCCAGAGCCCGTTTGCGTGGCGCGATAGTTGCGTCCTGCCTATTTGCTTCGCCTCTCTTCGCGGTTCCACGCGCGCTTCCCACTGGCACCTTGCCGAACGACGTTCGCCTGGAGCCGCTGAAAGATCTCAACGGATACTTTCCCTTCGCGCCCCCCAAATCGAAAGCCGAATGGGAATCGCGCGCCGCCTACGTTCGCCACCAAATCCTGGTCGCCGAAGGCCTTTGGCCGATGCCGACCAAGACGCCACTCCACGCCGTCGTTCACGGCCAAATCCACCGTCCCGACTACACCATCGACAAAGTCTATTTCGAGAGCGCGCCCGGGTTCTTCGTCACCGGCAATCTCTATCGCCCCAAACACACTCGGGGACTGGCCGGGCACCATCGCCGCGTTGGTCGTGCGGAGTCTTCGGAGCAAGTCCCCCTATCCGTGAACCGTAAGGTACCAGGCATCTTGTTCGCGCACGGCCATTGGAAAGATGCGCGATTGTCGCTCGACGACGAGGATACGGTGCGGCGCAACATCGCCAGCGGTCAGGAACGCTTCGAGCGCGGCGGCCGCAGCATGTTCCAGTCGATGTGCGTCCAACTTGCGCGAATGGGCTGCGTCGTATGGCAGTGGGACATGCTGGGCGACTCCGACTCGGTTCAATTCTCCCGCGATCTTATTCACGGTTTCAAAAAGCAGCGGCCGGAAATGAACACCACCGAGAATTGGGGACTCTTCAGCCCGCAGGCCGTCGCCCATTTGCAAAGTCCGATGGGCCTGCAGACGTGGAACGCCGTTCGCTCGCTCGACTTTCTGCTCAGTCTTCCTGAGGTCGATCCGAATCGAATCGCGATGACCGGCGCAAGCGGCGGCGCCACGCAAACCATTATTCTTTCTGCGATCGATCCGCGCATAAAACTGGCGTTTCCCGCAGTCATGGTCAGCACCGCCATGCAAGGCGGATGCACGTGCGAAAACGCGTCACTCCTGAGAGTTGGCACCGGCAATGTTGAATTCGCCGCCTTGTTCGCTCCCAAGCCCCTTGGAATGACAAACGCCAACGATTGGACTAAAGAAATGCCGACGAAGGGCTTTCCTGAGCTGCAAAAGCTGTATGCCCTGCTCGGGCACCCGCGGAACGTCATGCTCGCCCGCGGTGAACAATTTCCGCACAACTACAACGCCGTTTCCCGTTCCGCCTTCTACACCTGGCTCAATCGTCATTTCAAACTCGGAGCCCCCGAGCCGGTGATCGAGCGCGACTACGAGCCGCTCACTCGCAACCAACTTACCGTCTGGGACGAAAAGCATCCGGCCCCAAAAGCCGCCGACCCGGATTTCGAGCGCCGACTCCTCCACTGGTTCGCCGATGATGCGCAAAAACAGATCGTGGCCGCGTCTTCGTCCACCCATCGGTTCCGCAAGCTCGTTGCCCCCGCCGTCGAAGTGCTCATCGGCCGCACCTACACAACCGCCGGAGACACCGACTGGCAAATGACGAACAAGTTCGATCGCGGCGACTATCTCGAAATGACCGGCATCGTTCGCAACAAGACCTACGGCGAAGAACTGCCCGTCGTCTGGCTGTACCCGAAAAACTGGAACGAGCATGAACCCTCTCCCATCGGGAGAGGGCAAGGTGAGGGTGCCTCGCTCCTTCGCCCATCGCGAGAGGACGGGGGTGAGGGTGCCTTGAATTCGTCCGCTCCACCTTCGCAAAAAGCCAACACGCAAATGCTACGACCACGCCGCGTTATCATCTGGCTCGATACCGCGGGTAAGTCGTCGCTCTACGACGAGAACGGTAAACTCAAACCTTCCGTCCTGCAGCTTGTGAAATCCGGCGCCACGGTCGTCGGCGCCGATCTCCTTTTCCAAGGCGAGTTTCTCAAAGACGGTCACCCTGTAGAACAGACACGCGTCGTCGCCAACCCGCGCGAAGCCCCCGCCTACACGTTCTGCTATAACTATTCCCTTTTTGCCCATCGCACGCACGACCTACTCACGCTGGTGCACTTCATCCGCAACGCAAAAGTCGATTCCATCCCCAGCCCCTCATCCGTCGCCGTCGCCGGCTTTGGCCACACGGGTCCGATCGTTGCCGCCGCCCGCGCCGTCTCCGGCGACGCCATCGACCTGGCCGCGATCGACACCGGTGGCTTCCGCTTCGACAGACTGCTCAACTATCGCGACCCTCAATTTTTACCAGGGGGCGCCAAATACTTAGATCTTCCTGGCCTGCTCGCCATCGCCGCGCCGCATCGCTTGTGGCTAACGGGTGAAGCGCGTCTTCCCAACATTGTCTCCGAGAGCTACGAGCAACTTGGCGCGACGAACATGCTGACGTTTTTCGATGTCGGGACATCGCAAAACGAATCCGCCGCAATAAAGTGGCTTCTGCAATGAGCCGCGGATAGACGTCCGTAGTTTTTCAATCCGTTCTTCTATCCATTCAGATTCGGCTCATCGGCGGTTCCCCCCGCATTTTCCGGAACGGTTTTTGCAGTTCCTGGTCACGCGCGGGCCATCGGGCCACAATCAAAACAAATCAAGCGGGACGGATACAACAGACAACTATCAACGGACCACTAACCACGGGCAACGAAAGGAAGAAATATGAGCACGACTGAAATGGTTTCAGAAAAGACCAATGCCGCATTGGCAACTCCCACCGATCTATCGCAAAAGGGCGTCGCGGCCGTCGGCGAAGAACTCAAGCCGTTGCTAGCCGACGTCTTCGCGCTGTACTTGAAGACGAAGAATTTTCATTGGCACATGAGCGGACCCCATTTTCGGGACTACCATCTGCTCTTAGATGAGCAAGCCGAGCAGATCTTCGCCATGACCGACGAAATCGCCGAGCGGGCACGCAAACTCGGCGCAACCACGCTCCGCTCGATCGGCGACATTTCCCGCCACCAGCGCCTGCAGGACAACGACGACGCGTTCGTCGCCCCGCACGATATGCTGGCCGAACTTGCCGACGACAACCAACAACTCACGCGCTCACTGCGAAAAGTGCACGCAGTCTGCGACGAGTCGAACGACGTCGCCACCGCCAGCATGATCGAGGTCTGGATCGACCAAACCGAACGCCGAACCTGGTTCCTGTTCGAATCGGTCCGGCAACGGTGATTGTCGGCCAGTTGTGGGAGGCGTCTCCGACGCCGATAACTTGGTGAGTGAATGAGCTGGTGGGTAGATTACGGTATCGGACACGTAATCGCCAATTCACTTGCCACCGCCTTCAATTAACCTCCAGACCAGCCAGCTTCGCCAACTTCTTCGCCTTGTTGTCAAACGTGAAAAACCGCTTACTGCCCATCGTACGTGCCGATGCGACATGAATCACATCGTACGTGCGAAATCCGTGCCGCGACGTGTATCGGGCCGCCAGGCCGTCGAACTCGGACCCGATCTCCTCCAGCGTGAGCGCCGAGCGGGCAAGGAAAAGTCCATCCGCCAGATCCTGCTCGAAATCGGCAAACGCCATGGACGCCGACTCCGGAGTGACTCGCCACTGCCCGCCCGTCCGGCTTTCAAACACCAGCCGGTACAGGGCATTGACAACTTCCATCCGCAGCAAATGAGTGACCGGAAACGGCCAACTACGACGTCCGCTGCGACTCTTGACCAACTCCACCGCCTCATTGCATCCCGGGAGCTCCAGGTACATCCGGACAAGAAAGTTGGCGTCGAGATAGGTCGTCATTCTTCGCCAGCGACGATGCGGTCGATGTGCTCATTCTCGGCTAGGCTCGGCGGCACGTGACCCAGCTCCCGCAGCTTCTTCCACCGTGCTGAGAAGTCGGGAAACCGCTTTACCGCCCCGCCGTCAACCTGCCTTGGCCGGGCCGACACGGTAAATACTTCGCCCGACCGCGTCCGAATTTCAGCCGACCCGAATTTGCGCACCGCCGCCAGAACCTTCGCCGGCTGACGATTCAGGTCCCGTAAGCTGAACACCGCGTTGGCAGGCCGATCGCTCATGTCTGACAAATATAGCAGACATCGCCGACCGGGTCAAACGAGCCATGCTCGCCGTCTACGCAAACCTCGATAATTCATCTCGCAAGCCCCGGCATCTCTCGATGATTACATCATAAATGATTGATCGTGTTAGCCGACGCGCAGGCCCGGCGTAGCGGAGCGCTCAATTTCAACGCAACGTTCAATAAGAACCCCGACGGGGTTC
>DASZZA010000092.1:0-1625 GCA_035545135.1 Lacipirellulaceae bacterium
CGATCGATATTGTGGTAAACGGCAAGCCTATTCTCACCGATCTGAAACCCAGCCACCGAGTGAGTGACGACGCCGACGCGGCGAGTGCGTTCGTGGAATTCGATGCTGTGGCCGGGAGGCCAGTCGAAGTTGAGTTGCGGCCGGCCACAAAGGCCGGCGGCCCGGAAAATGCGCACCTCCTGCCACGAGTAATCCTCAACGGGCTGGAGATTGACACCGTGAATCCAGCGTTCAAGGCGCGGAAGCCGTTGCCAGCCAATGTCGATGAGCACGTCGCGCCGCGACCGGTATTGCGGTGGCAAGCGGCCTACTCGGCAAAGAGTCATGATGTGTATTTCGGGACGGATTACGACAAGGTCGCGGGCGCCGATCGTACCTCACCCGAGTACCGTGGGCGACAATCGCGAGCGGAATACGCAAGCGATGCTGCGAATCCGTTCGCAACCTACTATTGGCGTGTGGATGAGGTCCGCCTTGACCGTTCTTCGCAATCGGATCAAGTGGCGAAGGGCGACGTATGGCGGTTTCGCGTGCGGCATCTGGCGTTTCCCGGCGCTGAAGGATATGGACGTTTCGCTCTCGGCGGACGCGGCGGCCGCGTGATTAAAGTGACCAACCTCGCCGACAACGGACCGGGAAGTCTCCGCGCGGCGGTTGAAGCCGAGGGGCCACGCACGGTCGTCTTCAATGTGTCGGGGCGAATCGTTCTGCAGAGTAGGCTTGTCATCCGTAACCCGTATCTGACGATTGCCGGGCAGACCGCGCCTGGAAAAGGCGTTTGCATTTCCAACTACAACTTGGGCATGCTCGGTACGCACGATGCGATCATTCGCTACTTGCGCGTGCGACCAGGAAATACGGCCCACCGTACACTCGACGGCATGGGAATGGCCAGCAGCGATAACTCGATCATCGACCATTGCTCCATCAGTTGGACGGAGGATGAATCGTTTAGTTCGCGCGCAGCCAAGAATATCACACTGCAGCGGACGTTGATTTCCGAAGCGCTGAACGTGGCTGGGCACAAGAAATACAAGAAGGGGAAACAACATGGCTACGCTGCCAGCATCGGTGGCGACATCGGCAGTTTTCATCACAATCTTTTGGCCCACTGTGCAGGAAGAAACTGGAGCCTTGCCGGGGGACTCGATCTGGCGGGGCGCCACACGGGGCGACTCGATATCCGCAACAACGTGGTATACAACTGGGGGCATCGCACGACCGACGGCGGCGCCCGCCAGGTGAATTTCGTCAACAATTACTACAAACCCGGTCCGGCATCACGCGTCTTCCACGTATTGATGCCCCAGCGGGATAACGTGGCGGTATTCGGTCCGCAGAACTATTTTGTGGCGGGCAATGTGATGGAGGGTCACTACGGCGCTGATGAGCGCTACGCCGGCGTCGTGGCGCCGCGTGGCGACTCATTCAGCAGTTTCACCGTCGAAGCGCCGTTTTTCGAGCCATATGTTCACACTGAATCGGCCCAAGAGGCATTCAACGATGTCCTGGCCGATGTCGGCTGCAATGTGCCGGTGCTCGATGACCACGACCGGCGAGTCATCGAAGAGACGCGCAAAGGCACGACGACGTACCGCGGAAGTATCACAGGCTATCCGGGTTTG
>DASZZA010000093.1:0-2368 GCA_035545135.1 Lacipirellulaceae bacterium
ATTTTTTCATATCGTTCTTTCTGTCGGGCCTGATCGCGCTGGCCTACTCCCTATGCGGCGTGGAATTCGTCGTCCTGCGCGGACTCTATCCCGGCATGTGGTGCGATGCTCAGAGTTTCACGACAGTCGTCCGCGACGAACTCGCACCGGCCGGCGCCCAACTCAATCGCACAGAGTTATTGGCGGTCTTAATCCCGCTGCTCGCCGCCATTTTCATGCTGGTCTTGGGGAATGCCGCCAACATGACGCTCCGCTTCCTGGTTACGGCGCTTATCATCCTGGGCATGATGGGCTTCCACGTGACGAGCAAGATCACGCGCCATCTGTCGCAAGTAATCGTCGCCCTCACGAACACAAAGGCGTAAACCAACTAGCGATTAGCGTCCGCTGCCAGGCCGAATCTATTCATGGCAGGTTTTAACCTGAACGCCCTTTCGCAGCCCGCCGTACGGCGAACCGTCCAGCTATCGCGCCGCCGACTCGGTTTCTCGTTGCCCGCGCGTCGCCTCGGTCTGAAGATACTTGCTGATTTCCCGCGCAATCATTGCAGCTCCGTCGCCGATCATCATTGTAAAGTGATCGCCAGGCACTTCACAAAGCTCGACAGCCTGTCCGACGCGGCTCGACCACCCGAGGTCCTCTTCGCTGGGCACCGTGCACCCCGAAAGATCGGCCAGCGCCGATTTGACCGCCGGCACAAACAATCGGATCGTCGCCGATATCTGTTTCGGCTCGTAACTCTGCAAAACGCGGACGTTCGCTTCGCCCACGCGGACCAATCGACGAATGAACGACTCCGGCGTCTCGGCCGGAACGATGCCGCACGCGCGCGCCTTGGCAAGTGCGACTTGGAATTGCTCCTGTGGGGCAATTTGCGACAACTCCTCGTAACGAATCGAAACATCCGTGCCCGAAAAGCGGCTGGCAAAACTCACCAGTTCGCACAGGAATCGCGCATCATCATCGACGCTCACGGCATCGAAAATCGACGGCAGCGGCGTGTCGAACATCGCAATGAGAGCAATTTCTTCGCCCGCACCCTCCAGTGCCGCGGCCAACGCGAATGCGAAGTCGCCGCCCGCCGACCACCCGGCCAGGTAGTACGGTCCCGTCGGCTGCACTTCACGCACGGCCACTAAATAGTCACCGACCATTTCATCCATCGTCCAATGCGGCGGCAACTCCTGGTCGACACCCCGGGGCCGATACGCGTAAATCGGCTGGTCCTCGTTCAGGTGCTGAACCAAATCCGCATAGCAGCGGATGTCGCCTCCCAACGCCGGGAAAAGGAACAGCGGCGAACGTTTGCCTGTCGCTCGCAATGCCAACAGCGGCGACCACTTCTCCGCCTCCGTCGCGCCCTTGCCGGAGTCCGACTCGATTGCCGACGCGCCCCCAGACAACAATTGCGCTGTCACAGCCGCCAACGACGCAATGCTCGGCCCCTCCATCAGCTTCGCCATCGGCAGCGTGAAGTCGAGCCGGCCTTCCAGATTGTTCTTCAACTCCAATGCCAGCAGCGAATCCAAGCCGAACGTACTGAGTGGCTGATCGGTTTCCAAGGTCGCCGGATCAGTCCCCATGATGCGCGCAAGTTCCTGGCGAATGTATTCCTGCACGAGCGAAATCCGCGTTGATTCATCCGCCTCCAGCAGTTGTTCGCGGAAAGCGTGGTCGACGCGCCCGCCGGCTGCCTCGCCGTCCGCAGCCTGCACCTCCGCCGCGATGCCAGCCAGCAGCGCCGGACGTCGCGAGCCCAACAGCCGCAGCATGTCCTCCCACCGTGCATCCATCACGGCGACTTGCGCAGCGTCCGATTGCATCAACTTGCCTAACAATTCCAGGCCCAATTCCGGCTCCAATAGTGCCATGCCGCGCGACTTCACTGCATCATCGCGGCCACCCTCGGCCGCCATACCCGAGCCCGCCCACGGCCCCCAATTGATCGCCGTACCCGGCAATCCTTGTTCGCGTCGTGCATGCGCGAGCGCGTCCAAGTATGCATTGCCGGCTGCATAATTCGCTTGCCCTGGCGAACCCAGCACACTCGCCACCGACGAAAACATCACAAAGAAGTCAAGCGGCCCATCCTTCGTCGCGACGTGCAAATTCCACGACCCCTGTACCTTGGGCGCCATCGCCCGATCCAATTGTTCGAGCGTCATGTCGCTCAAGATGCCGTCCGCCAACACACCCGCCGCGTGAACGACGCCGCGCAGCGGCGGACCATCCGCCGGTAGCTGCGCCAGCGCCCCCCTCAGCGATGCCGCATCCGCCACATCACCACGAATCACATAAACGCGGCTGCCCTTTTCGCGGATTTCCGGGAGCGATGACTCCACGTCCGCCGACGGCCCACGCCGCGACA
>DASZZA010000094.1:0-8206 GCA_035545135.1 Lacipirellulaceae bacterium
GGTTTCCATTCCGATGAGAAGTCGCTCAAGCGGTGCTTGGATAGCTTTGCCATCGTGGCGAGGAGCTTGGAGAGCTGCTCGTCCGCCTCGCCATTGTTCAATAGAAGGACTGCGCCGTAACCATGTGCTTCGATTTCGAAGCTGAGCTTCCGATTTCCGCCCGCATCGTCGACTGCCGGGAAGCTCGTGCCGTGCCAGAGGTCGAGGTATTTTCCCTCGGCCGGCACGGATAGTTGATTCCCGCTGATCGTCTTATCGGTGCGGTTCACCAGAAGCCAGAGCGTGCGATGTTTGCCGGGAAACCGGCTCGCGTACACACCGTCTTGCAACGTTTCGACGTGCGGCTCCCAGTTGGCGCCGACGAGCAAGTCGGCCATGCCGCGTTCGACCGTCGCGATGCGGCGGAGCGCTTCGGCGTCGTGGGGCGTCAATTGGTTCCAAATCCCCCAGACGTTCTCCCAGCTTTCATAGCCCACGCCGTTGAAAAACGCCGACTGCAGTCCGTTGGTTCGATCGCGGGCCCAGCGTTCGCACACATTGACCATGTGCCGCGGTTCGAGCCATTTGAATTTGCTCACCACCGGCACCTGCTCGTATTTCCAATAACCCCAGCTCATCGTGTTCCACTTGACCATGGGGAGCTGACCGAGACCGACCTCTGGTTCTAGTACCACCGGGTATCCGATGCGATTCGACGCCTGGAGAAAATCCCTCGGGAAGCCAGTCATCGTATCGCCATTGATGCCGTCCGCACCGACCTGTTTCATTAGTTCGATGCCGGCTTCGGCCAAGGGTTTGCCTTCGTCGCGCGAGCCGGTGTCCCATGGCATGACCGGAAACAGCACGTGTACGCCGCGGCGATGAAAATCGTCGATCATGCGCCGAATCCCCGGTATGCCGCCCGGCAGGTCGCGGAGCAAATCGTGTTGATTGCGGTCATCGATGCCGATATTGGGGTAGACCGGCCAGAGCAGCACGGCGTCGACGCCGCCGTATCGTTTCTTGACATCGTCGAGATAACGATCGACGGTGTACTTGCCGGCGACTGGATCGTAGAAGTAGCGGTCCTCCACCATCACCTGCGGCTGCACGAATGCGCTTTGTCCCCACCGCAACTCGGGCCGGTGGTATTGCGCGTCGTTGTACTTGATACGATCGTGTATGGTTCTGCGCCAGCCGTTCATTTTCTGAAACCACTCGGCGCGGTCGGCAGGCTTGGGTGGTCCGCTGATCGTTTCGCCGGCGAGCCGAAAGACTTTGTTCTCGGCCGCTCCGGCATTGACGGTGAACATTAGAAGAGATGCGATGAGAATCGTATGTGGCAGCTTCATCGTGATTGTAGTCGTTGATTGCGTGTGAATGTGGGGGCCCGGGGGTTCGTTCGAGAGACAGATACTCACCGCGGCCGATGGGTGCGAAACACCCATTATTATCAATGTCCGCTGGTTTTTGAATGATTTTATGACCAGGGCCACGACAATCGTCCGGCTTGTCGAACCCGTACCTTCGAGGGCAATTTGCGTGTAAAATAGGCACACTCGGGCGAAGCCCGCGACGACGACTCAAGTTTCTCCAACGAATGAACTACGGCGGTACCACCAATGCGAAATCTCCGTCTCGCCCTTTGGATCCTATTCGCGTTCAGCGTCAGCTGGCTTGCGGCAACCACTACGGCCATCTATGCGGATGAGAATCATCCGCGGCGTTTGCTGTTTTTCCATCGGTCCGCCGGCTTTCAGCACTCCGTGGTGACGGTGAAAGACGACAAGCCGTGCTTTGCCGAGACGATTCTACGGCCGATTTGCGAAAAGCATCACTGGAGACTGGTCAGCACGAAAGATGGGACGGTCTTCACCCCCGAGAACATTGCGAAATACGACGCCTTTTTATTCTACACGACAGGTGTCCTGACCGACGCGAAGTCGGCCGACGGCAGCAAGCCCATGAGCGGCGCGGGCAAGGAGGCGTTTCTCAATGCGATTCACGATGGCAAGGGCTTTGTCGGGTTCCACTGCGCGTCGGATACCTTTCACAAAGGAGAACGATATGAAACGCAAACGCCGTCCGAGCGCGACGCGTACATCAACATGTTGGGCGGCGAATTCGTGACGCATTGCAGCCAGCAACCTGCCACGATGAAGGTCGTCGACGCGAGCTTCCCCGGCGCGAGGAAGCTCGCGCCGAGTTTTAAGAAAACGGAGGAATGGTATTCGCTCAAGAATTTCGGCGACGACTTGCACGTCATTCTCGTCAACGAGACGAAAGGCATGCACGACAAGTGCTATGAGCGCCCGCCCTACCCCGCTACGTGGGTCCACAAGTATGGCAAAGGCCGCGTGTTCTATACCTCGATGGGACACCGCGAAGACGTGTGGACGAGTCCGCAGTTCCAAAGCCTGATCGTGGGCGGCATAAAGTGGGCAGTGGGCGACGCCACGGCCGATACGACCCCAAACATCGAGATCGTGACGCCGAAGGCGAATACGTTGCCGCCAAAATAGGAAAACAAAAAGGTATCAGGAGCCAATTTTCCGATTCTCATCGGATAGATCGAGCTCCTGATGCCTCATTTGGCATCGTTCACGCCGAGGCGGGATTCACCGCGCCTTCGGCGATTTCCGTCAAGTGCTGATCGGTCTCCTTCTCTTCATCAAGTGTCTGCTCGAGCAGCTCGGCTGCATAGTTATCGCCTAGTTGCTGAGCGAACGCGCGGGCTGTTCCATAGCCCGACATCTCGTAGTGCTCGACCCGCTGAGCGGCGGCGATGAGTGCGGCGTCTAGTACGTCGGGCGCACCCTCGGCATCGAGGATTGTGCTCCCCTCCTTGAGCAGGCCGACCATTGCGTCGCACGTTTGGCGTTCGGCTTCGATGCCGCGATGCTCGAAGATCGACTCCAGCCGCTCGACGTGCTTCTCTGTTTGGTCGAGATGGTGCTGGAAAGCTTGTTCGAGTCGCGGATTGTGGGCCTTTTTCGCCATCTTCGGCAAGGCCTCGATAATTCGCTTTTCAGCGTCGTACAAGTCCTTCAATTCAAAGACGAACAAGTCTTCTAACGAATTAAAACTTTCGCTGGTAAAGATTCCCATGATTAGCCTCCATGGTGTTAGGTTTCGATTTCGATTTTCGCACCGACGACACTTAGTGCTTCTTTTAGAAAGCGCGGGGGCATTGCGCGTGCCAATTGGCATCAACAGGCGGCGGCGAGGCCAAGAAGTCTTACGAAGAAGTGGCGGAGGAAAACCGCCATCGCCGAAAACAAGTTTATTGCAAGCTCGGACGCGCGACGGGTCGATTCTAAAATACACAGGGCCGCCATTTTGGCCGGCAGCACGACAGTATTCATTCTCGTAGTTGATGAAGCCCCCCAGCGACCGACAAGATGGGTCCGGCTGGTTCTCGAAAAAGAGAACACGGGGCGGTGGCATCGGCTGCAGAGCATTGCGGCATCTGCGAGAAAGAGTTCTCTTGCCGGATTGCAGATCTTGGCGGGAACACCGCCCCGTGTTTGGGCCTTTCCTCAATGATTCATTTTGGCAGCCGCTACGTGGGACTACTTCGTTACGTTGTTGGACTTCGGTGCGCCCGCCGACCGACTGGATCGCGGACCATTCGCGTCAGGCTGTCGTTCGAAGGCCGATCGATTGTCGCCTGCATGCGTTAGGAAACTTCGATCCCCTACGGCGGGCCAGTTGTCCTTGTCGAATCCCGTTCGCTCCTTGAGCGTCTCTTTCGTCACGTCGATTCGAGCATAGGAACCGTTGTCGTCTTTGACAAACTCGATGGCATTCATTGGAACGGCAAACAGCTTTTCGCCTGCGCCCAAGAAACCGCCAAATCCCACGGCCGCATATACGACTCGACCGTTCGAGCGAACCATCAAGTCTTTGATCGAGCCGATCTTGTCGTTCCCGGATTTTCCACGGACGTTCATGCCAATGATTTCGCTCGCTTTGAACGCCGTGGCCGGTCGATGTTGACCTAATGCTCGAGTTCGATTTACGTGATGGCGATGAGTCGCTTGTGCCGGTGTCGCTGAGACATTCGTCGGATCGTTGGTGTTATTCTCGCCATAAGCGCCAGCGCCGAACTGAACGAGACCCGCCACGGCCAGCGCCGCGACTAGAGCCTTCAAGCCTGAAAAACGCTTTAACATTTGTGGGGCTTCCCTAACGGTCGGTTGGCGTTTCCGGCGGGTAGATGAGTGACGTTCCCACCCCTCGCCGGCAACACGGACAGGAGGCAAGCAAACAGCGTGCCACGGAGACGGTGTCGATTACGCGTTGTTTGCGCACGGCACGAATGCAGATCAATCGAATTGTCCGCGAGCAGTCGATGCTCCGGAAAGTGTCAGCGTGGCAGCACTTGGATCACGGAGCGGCAAGCATGAAGCCGGCTTGTCCGCGGGTGTCGTTTTTCCCCCAATTACGAGCAATTCGCCCAGTTTTGGTGGTCGTCTGCGCAGGGAGCGTCAGTCTCGCGAAGGTGGCGTCACCCCACGAAGGTGGAAACTCAGACGGTTTGTGACTGTCTTTGGATTCGGGCCTGCGCGGGAATGACAAAAAAGCAAATTGACCCACTGCCCACCTGCGAGCCAGCGCCGATGAGTCAAACACGCCCCTTTGCTGCAGGCCGGCCGATTTGACGCAGTTCTCACTTGCCCCCTGCCTCCCGGTCCGTAGGCTTTGACCGCAGGCTTCCGAACGCGAACGGCTTATTCGATCGTTTGATGAAACGCTCGCGTTGCGTTCCCGCGTTCGACTTGTGCCGTTCCCCTCAGAAATAGCTATACTGGATAACCTGCCGCGTGGGGTGACAGGTGGGACTTGGGTCCGCTGAGGACTGGGTGGCGATGAGCATCCGCTCGCAAGATACAGTTGAAGGTTGGAAGAACGCGTATGCGGATTGGCGTGGCGATGCTGAGGCGACATCGCTGCAGGTAAAAGCGCTTGGCCGCTTGCATGAGCTGGCCATGTTGCTGGCCAGCACGTCCGAGCCGCAACCAGCGTTCCAAGCGATTTTGGAAACGCTCGTCGAGCTCCACGAAGCCGACTTCGGTTTGTTCTCGCTTTGCGATTCGGCAACAGGATCTCTGGTAACCGCAGCCAGCGTTGGCTTCCGTGCCGACGCACTGTCGCAACTCACTGCGATCGCGTATGAGCGGAAGGGTGGAACCTGCCAGGTCTTACTTGGCGATAAGGAACGAATAGTCGTCGAAGACATCGAGACTGATCCGCGTTTCGACGCGTATCAAGAAATTGCTCGGAGCGTCGGCTTTCGGGCCGTGCATAGCACGCCGATCTTGACGGGTCGCGGCGAGACGCTGGGGATTCTTTCAGCGCACTTCAAAGCTCCGCAGCGGCCGACAGATACAGAGATGCAACTGGCCGACCTATGCGCTCGCCACGCGGCCGATGCGATGGAAGTCGCCAAGAGCCGCCGCGCGCTGCGCCACAGCGAAGAGCGATTCGCTCGATTCATGGAACATCTGCCGGGCCTGGCGTGGATCAAAGACGAGAACGGCAGATATGTATTCGCGAACGCGGCAGCCCAGAAAGCATTTCAGGCGACTGCCAAAGAACTGTACGGAAGAACGGACGCGGAGATTTTTCCGAAGGAAACGGCACGCCAATTCCAAGTGAACGACCAACTTGCAATGTCGAGGGAATGCGGTGTGCAGAGCGTTGAAACGTTGGTGCACGAGGATGGAGTGGTTCATTACTCGCTGGTAAACAAGTTCCCAATTCCAAGTGTGGAAGGCATGCCGCCAATGATCGGCGGCATGGCGATCGACGTCACCGATCGCAAGCGGGCCGAGGAATCGCTGCGCGAAAGCGAGCAGCGGTTCCGCAACATGGCAGATCAGGCGCCTGTCATGATCTGGGTCACTGAGGCCGACGGCAGCTGCTCATTTTTGGGCAAGACGTGGTACGAATTCACCGGCCGCACGCCAGCCAGTAGTTTGGGTTTTGGTTGGATTGAGGCTGTCCATCCGGACGATCACGCGGTTGCGCGAGAGAATTTCCTCGAAGCGAACTCTCAACATCAACCATTCCGACACGAGTATCGCCTGCTGGGCAAGGATGGTTATTACCATTGGGTCATCGACGCGGCGCAGCCCCGCTTCGACGACAATGGTGTTTTTCTCGGTTACATCGGTTCAGTGATCGACATTTCGGACAGAAAGAGAATCGAGGAAGCTTTGCGCCAGCGGGAGGCGGCACTCAAGGAAGCGGATCGACGAAAAGATGAGTTTTTGGCGCTGCTAGCGCACGAGCTGCGGAATCCGCTCGCGCCGATTCGGACTGGTCTCGAGCTGATGCGGCTGGCGAGTGACGATCCGGCGGTCGTCGACGAAGTTCGCATCACCATGGAGCGCCAGACCCGGCAGATGGTCCGGTTGATCGACGACCTCCTGGATGTCAGCCGCATTACTCGCGGCACGCTGGAACTGCGCAAATCGCGCGTCGAGCTGTCGGCGGTGATCGAAAGCGCGGTCGAGGCAGTCCGGCCACTCATCCAGGAATTGGGCCACCAGCTCGAAATCGAGATACCGAAGCACCCTGTCGTGGTTGAGGCGGATCCGACTCGCCTGGCCCAAGTGATTTCGAACCTGCTCCACAATGCGGCAAAATACATGTCGCGAGGCGGACGGATCGACTTGGTGGTCGCACGCCAAGCCGACGCCGTTACCATCTCGATCAAGGACAAGGGCATCGGCATTCCGCGGGAAATGATCGACCGGATATTCGATATGTTCATCCAGGTCGATGCCTCACTCGAGCGAGCCCACGGCGGCCTGGGGATCGGTCTCACGCTCGTCAAGCGACTTGTGGAAATGCACGGCGGAACGGTCGAAGCGCGCAGCGATGGTTTGAACCATGGCAGCGAATTCTTGGTCCATCTGCCGATCGTTGTCGAGCTACTGGCCGAGGCCGATCGCGCCGTGGACGGCGTTCCGCCCAGTGCCGCAAGGCGCCGCATCTTGGTTGTCGACGACAATGAAACGGCTGCACACGTTCTGGCGATGCTGCTCCGTGCGCTTGGCAATGAGGTGCAAACCGCCTTCGACGGCGAGACGGCGATTGAGTTGGCCGAGCGGATTCGCCCAGACATCATGTTGCTCGACATCGCGATGCCGAAAATGAACGGCTACGAGGCGGCACGCTACGTCCGGCAGCAGCCTTGGGGGAAGAGCATCGTGTTGGCGGCACTTACGGGCTGGGGGCAAGAGGACGACAAGCGACGCACCCGGGAGGCCGGATTCGACCACCACTTCGTCAAGCCCCTCGATCCGACGGTGCTACAGAAGTTCCTCACGGAATGCGAAGTGCAGCCGTCGTGAGAATCATGTTCAATCGGCGGACACTGGTCAGCGTTGGTCGGAAGCCCGTCAGGTTGTCTCCTTGGCAGTCAGAAGGACTCCCTCTTCCCTGACGTAAGTAATGTAGCCGCAAGCTTTTGCCCCGCAAGCATTACAGTCGCCGGGCGGTATGCGGTTTGCGGCGTTTGAGTTACGCGCGGCAATGGGGGGTGGATGCCTATCATTGATACTCAAAAACGGAAGAAGAGCCATGTTTTCGAACTCTCTCATACTCGTGGCGGGAGGCGAGCCTACGGACCGCGAAACGATCCTCCACGCTCTCGGCGACGAGTTTCATGTGGTAGCCTCGCAATCTGTGGACGACGCTCTGGCACACGTTAGCGATTCGGTCGGCCTGGTGATTTGCGACCTGGAGTCGCCACTCGTTCACGGCATGGATTTGCTGCGTTCATGGAAGTCTCGCCGGCCGCAAACGCCCTTCTTGGCACTCACCGATGGAAAGGATGTCGGCACCGCGGTCGAGGCAATGAAAAGCGGCGCCTCCGATTGCCTTGTTAAACCAGTCGATCAAGACGAGCTGCGTTCGATCGCGCTGTCGCTGATTGAGTCGCCAAACGCTGAAGGTAGTTCAAAACGTGGTGACGCAGGCGCCCAAACTACCGGTAAGCCGCACATTGATATTCCCCCTGATACGTCGCTCGAAGATTTGGAACGTGCGGCGGTGGAACAAGCACTCATCCAACACCATGGCAATCGTACGCATGCCGCGAAGATGCTGGGTATCTCGGTGCGCACGCTGCAGCGAAAACTGAAAGCTTGGGGCATGCCGACGTCGTCATTTCATAACTCGTCGTCGGAACATGAGCATAGCAATAGCTTTATCA
>DASZZA010000095.1:0-2252 GCA_035545135.1 Lacipirellulaceae bacterium
CATCGGCTCTGTGCGGATGATCGAACCCGGCGGCCCCGCTATCTCGCTCGGCGACGCCTGATAAAACGGCGTCTGCGCGCCTGCGGACGATGGCGAAAACAATGCGGCCAACGAAAGAAGCGTAGCGACGACCGCCGACAGGATCCTATCGCTCATAGACGAACCTCAATTTCCATGAGCATTGGCCGTAATGCGAATGCGCTCGGGCAGCACAGCAATGCCGACCAGCCTGTCGATTGCGGGGTTCACGTCGGAAGCCGTCCTGAAGCTTCTGGGTGGAGGTGGTCGTTCGCTGAGGCCATGACGGCATCGAGACGGTCCTTGAAACGTTAAGGCTATATCGTGAAGCGCGGTCTGAGCATCAAAATTGAAAGGAATTTTTGGACTTTCAGTGGGCGTAATTCCGATAGTTTGGCTGTCGGCCCGCGCCTTGGGATCAACCGCCAGCGCAATCAACCATCAAGAAATGCTGCGAACCAGAGATTTTCCATTTAAGCCCCTGGAGGCGTCGCGAGCCCTTGCTTAAGGCAAAAATAGACAAGCTCGATATCCGTTCGAACACCGAGCTTCGATTTAATAGCATAGTGGTAGTTGGCGACGGTCTTCGGGCTCAGGCTAAACGCTTCCGAAATCTCCTCGGTGGTCTTTTCGTCCAAGATCATGCGTAGAATTTCGAATTCGCGGGGCGAGAGCGATTCCAATGCAGACCCTTCGCGGAAAAGCCGGTCGGCTGCGATGGCGCTATTGATTTCCGCGCAAAGAGCCGGTCGACCGGAATACACCGTCTTTATTGCGCCGATAAGGTCATCGGGCGGGCTGCTTTTCGTTACATAGCCCTGGGCGCCTGCTCTGAACGCTTGTTCGGCATACGATGCATTCGCATGCATCGTGAACATGAGGATGCGCGCGGCGGGATCATAACGTCGTAGCTGCTGTACGAGATCTATGCCTCCCCTTCCCGGCATCGAAATGTCAATCACGGCTACATCCGGCGAGAGATTTTTGTACGAAAGGTAGCCCGAACTGGCGTCGCCGGCCTCGCCCACGACTTCGATTTCGTCCTGGCTTTCGATGAGTCGCCGGTAGCCCTGCCGCACAACTGCGTGATCATCAACAAGAAGGACACGGATTTTCTTCATGACACGTGTCCTGGGTGAGCAAGAAATTCGACGCGGAGGCCGAAGCCCCCCGATGGATTGGGGCCTGCTGCGAAACGGCCGCTCAAAGCGAGGACCCGCTCGCGCATGCCGATCATTCCCCAGCCGCTAAGCTCGTCTTTTTCCTGTGCAATCATTCCGCAGCCGTCGTCGCTGACAGCGAGTTCGATCTTGTCAGCGCCCTTCTCACAATATTTGCTGAGCTTCACTTGAACATTCTGGGCACGGGCATGCCTTGCAGCATTAGTCAGCGCCTCCTGGACGATGCGGTAGACATGAGCACTCGCCTCCGCACTCAAGTCCGTCAAATCGCCTCGGGCTTCCAAGGTGAAGTGAGTGTCGCCTTGCGCGAGCAGATTGTGCTTTTCGACCAAATCGGAAAGGCTCTGGATGAGGCCGAGGTCATCGATTTCGGATGGCCGCAAGTAGGAAAGCGTTCTGCGCAACGAAACGATGAGGTCCGAAGTCATCGTTTCAAGCTCGCCTGAATCCGGAACAGCTGATTGATCGCCGCGCTGGACTTTCCGGCGGACACAGGCGGCGAGAGCATTGATAGCGCTGAGCTGCTGAGCAACATCATCATGAAGCTCGCGCGCAATATGCAAGCGCTCCTGCTCCTGCGCGTCGACGAGCTTGCGAGCTAACTCGGCGCGATCCGCCGTCACCTTCGAAAGATCTCGGGATAATTTATTGAAGACTTCACTTATGCGATTGAGTTCAGCCACACGAAATGCCGGCAGTTGGCACTCAAGGTCGCCTTGTGCAAGCCTGTTGAGACCCGCGAGAATATCCTTTGTTGGCGCTAAAGCGCGATCGATGACCCAATACGTCATGACGCAGAGCGTGGCGATAAGAAACGCGGAGAGGCCAAGCATGGGAGAAATCGTGGACCAAGCCTGAGCCGCGGTCGCCAGTGGATCAGAGCTTGCGATGACCATCCCGTGAGAAACCCCTCGATAAGAAAGTTGCCGTGACGCCGGGGCCCCGGCGTTCAGCAGATGCTTGTAAGCGCTAAGAAACCAATTTGGCGTCGAGACCGCGGCCGTGTTCACGCCCTCGCAGCTTGATCTTATTATGTTTGCATTCGTGTCCAGA
>DASZZA010000096.1:0-4575 GCA_035545135.1 Lacipirellulaceae bacterium
GTGAAGTGGCTCTTGTTACCGATCCTTTGCTGGGTTGCATTCGATTGGCCGATTCGCAAATCGCCGGCACGCTCGTGCAGTGGCACGCGACATAGGCGAGTTTCGGCCAAACGCGCAGTGTTTCCGACAGATCTCGCATAACGGCAGGTAGCGGCGGGATTCAACCCCGCCGGGATAAACCAGGCGGCTCTCGAACGCCCATATGCGCTAGCAGGTAATGCTTCCGCCGCAGACGGGTCGGCTGCAGCCGGTGGTTTCGGGAATCGTTAGCGGCAGACGTTTCGTGTGACGCACCGCCAGCCAGGCGAAGCACTCGGCTTCGAGCGTATCGGGATTGAGATTCAGCTGGCGAACGTTTTGCACCTTACCGAAGTGATCGGTCAGCATGCGCATGATCACTGGATGATGTACGCCGCCGCCCGTGACCCATAATACGGCAGGAGGCTTGGGCATTGTTTTAACGGCTTTCACGATCGCTCGTACCGTGACGGCGCACAACGTCGCCGCCCCGTCTTCAACGCTCATGCCCGAAACATCGACGTGATCGAAATCGAAGCGATCGGCCGAACGCGGCAACGGCTTGGAAAAGAACGGCGTAGCCAGTGCGGCAGCCACCACACCGTCGTTCACTTTTCCCTGCAGCGCGATGCGACCATCGATGTCGTGCGACAAGCCGGCCATTTCTTGAATCCATTCGTCCAGGAGTCCGCAGCCAGGGCCGGTGTCGCCGGCGATGATCTCTTCGCTTTCCCCAAGCCAAGTGATATTTGCGACGCCGCCCAAGTTGAGGATCACGGTCGGCCGCGACTCTTTTGCAAAGAGCGCGCGATGAAACATGGCAACGAGCGGCGCACCTTGACCGCCCGCCGCGACATCGTTGCGGCGAAAGTCGCTGACCACGCGCATGCCAGTCTTCTCGGCCAGCAGCCAAGGGTTGCTGATTTGCCACCAGATTCCTTCACTGGCAACATGCCGAACGGTGTGTCCGTGGAATCCGATGAGGCTGGTTCCTTCGGACTCTTTGGGCAAAGTATCGATGAGCTTGGCCACGGCATTGGCGTGGTGAAGCGTGATGTCGCGTTCGACGCGCGCCAGTTCGAGCAGCGGCACGTCGTGCTGCGATGCTTCGAGGACGCGGGCGCGCAGCTCGTTGTCGTAGGGCAAAGTGAGGCCACCGAAGAACTCGATCTCGTTTTCGCCGTCGGTAGCGATCAGGGCGGCATCAGCGCCGTCGGCCGACGTGCCGCTCATGAGCCCGATGACCTTTTGCAAATGTTTCTTTGGCACAGCTTTGCCTATTGCAAGTCTATTCCTGACAATAAGTTATGAAGATCAGTCGGTCGACTGTTTCCAGTCGTCCATGTAATTGGAAGCGTGCATCACTGACACTCTTTGTCGCCTACGGTCCCTCCATTGGCGGGCATTATATACGAGAAATTACCGTCTGACATGTCTCTTTTTTGCGCACATTTTTGCCCCTTTTTGGTAAAATCAAGAGTAACGGGGGATACCTAATCTTTTTTGCCGCCGGGTCGTCTACGACCGGAGGGGGCGGCACATAGCAACATTCGATGTTTGATGGTGCATCATACAAACAATAACGGGCACTTTCAGGTTCGGCACGTTGCCGTGCTCATTGAAACGGAAACGAGCTGGGGCGGGCGCGTGATTCGCGGCATTGCGCACTTCGCGGAGAAGCATACCAACTGGCATCTGCTGATTGATCCGCGTGATCATGAAAAGCGATCCGCCGTGCCCGATGGTTGGCAAGGCGACGGCATTATCGCCCGCATCACCAGTCGCACGCAGTGGGAGCAGATTCGCGAAAAGAATTTGCCGGTGGTGAACGTGGACGATGTGGTTCAAGATGTGCAAGGTGTTGGCACGGTGCTTACCGATGAATCGGAGCGAGCGCGGTTGGCGATCGAGCATTTGGTTGCGCGAGGGTTTCGCAAGTTTGGATACTTTGCGCCGCCGAGCAATCGATACTCGCAGAACCGCGGGAATGCATTCATTCGAGCGGTGAGTGAACTTGGCTATGAATGCCACGAATACCTGCCCGGTTATCGCGTGGGAAGAAAAATGAGTTGGGAAGAGCGGCAGCGGCGTGTGAGTCGCTGGCTGGCATCGTTGCCGCGACCGATCGCGATCCTGGCGGTCGATGCCCATCATGCGCGGCTGTTTGCCGAGACGTGTCATTTTGCCGAGGTTCGGATTCCTGACGACGTCGCGATCCTGGCAGGCGATACGGACGACCTGTTGTGTGAGGTATCGACGCCGCCACTTTCGAGCATCTCGGTCGCGTGCGAACGTTTGGGGCACGAAGCGGCGGCGATGCTGCATCGGATGATGAACGGCGAAGAACCGCCCGAAGAGCCGGTGCTCATTGCTCCGCACGGCGTGGTGAGCCGGCAATCGACGGATGTACTGGCGATCGACGACCCGGCCGTTGTTCGGGCGTTGCGCTATATTCGCACGCATGCGCATCATGGGATTGTGGTCGAGGATATTTTGCGTGAAGTTCCGATTTCGCGGCGAAGTTTGGAAATTCAATTTCGGTCCTATCTGGGTCGATCTCCCGCGGAGGAAATTCGCCGCGTGCGATTGGAGCGTGGCAAACAACTGTTGGGCAAGCGCGAACTATCGGTCACAGAGATCGCGCTGGCCTGCGGATTTTCGAACGCAACGCGGTTCGGCGTGGCGTTCCGCAAGTCGTTCGGCACGACGCCGCGCGCGTACCGGAAGACGGTGATTGCGGATTGAAGGGGGAAGGTTTAGGTCGTAAGTCGTAAGTCGTAAGTCGTAAGGCGTAAGTTTTAAGTTGTAAGTGTATTGTCCCGTGATGGACCATTGTGTTCCTCTTACTTACGACTTACGCCTTACTACTTACGCCTTAAAAAAGAAATGAAGGCGCCTCTGGGGCGGAGAGCGGGGGCGTGCGGCCCGTTTCCGCGAAGGGTTACGGGGCAGAGGCCGCGCACAACTCTCCGAGCCAACCGGCCGGACGCATTCTGCCTCCCTGGGGGCCGACGATCCACAAGCAATCGCGGCGGAGCGCTGCGGGCAGCTACGACCGGTCGGTCATTTCTATGGGTGCGAGCCTAGCACAACTCGTGGCACAATTTCTAGCTAGTGCACGCGGAAGATTGCGATTTTGTTGGCACAAAAACCGAGGGTTGACGAGGGTGTATGGTAGAATTGGCGCATCAAGAACGATCCTAAGTCAGGCTGCATTGTTCGAATGCTAAACAGATCATGAATTAGGCGGCATCGATGGTGGCGTGGTTCCTATCATTCGCGGTCTTGTGGTTAACAGCGATGATTTGGATCGCGATCGACAATGATTTGCTGGGAGTCTCGTATTGCTTCTGGCATTTGGGCGAGGACTGGCCTCGCAGGTACTATTGGATATTCGGCTGGCGTCTCATTGCGCTGGCTGTGCTAGAGGCAAGCATTGGCATTTCTGTCTTTTGCTTTATTCGGGCAGCAATCTCGTCAGGATCGACCATCCGACTGGTAATCGGTCTTGCCGTGTTGTCGCTCATGGCAGTGGCGTTTGTATTTCAGCGTCCGAAATTCCATCCGTATTTCAAGTGGCAGATGCGGAAGCGGGCGATATCGGCGTGCAGAGCGCTTGGTCACGTGGTGCAACAATTCGAAGACCGTAAAACTTTCGACGAATTCACTGATGCGGCGGAGTACGCGACTCGCGAAGGGTGGTCGCCCCGGCACCCGCGCGGCGCAGGGCCCTGGTGGCCGGAGGTGGTTCCCGTTGCTTATGTGAGGCGAGACGGCGGCACGAGCGTGATTTTCCCTGTCGATTGGGAGTTGTTTATAGGCTGGAAGCTGCCGCGAGATTTCGTGCTGCCGCCGAATTGTTTACCGTTTGAGGGGCCGCAGGGATCGAAATTCACATTGACGAAGGTTGTCCCGCTCAAACGATATCCTGGTTGGACGATATTGTACGCTCAAGCGGACTACGGCGAATTGGATCGCCGTGTTGACGATGCCGCGTAAAGAGCGGTTCGGTTGAGCATCCGCGTTTGTTGCCTATACCGAGGGTGCATTTGCCTTATTTGTTTAACGCTTTCAGCGTAACGGATACCGTTGGCGGGGTTACCCAGGGTAGGCCGCTGGCGCGGCCGACCCTGGGCTGAGGGATGTAACCGCGTTGCGGTGAAGATCAGAGGCGCGTTATGGTATTCGCGACCGCCGAATAAAGTGGTATGGTCGCGGCGACGATCGGCGGGGCCGTTCGTCGATTCTTACACGGTCTACCGCGACCAGCGGTCGCGACTTTTAGAGCCTATCCCAAAATCGCATGCGGAGAGGGGGACAGGCACATTTTGCTCCGAAGACTGCGCAAAATGAGCCAGTCCCCGGCGATTTTGGGATAGTCTTTCATTGTGCCGTCGTCGGCAGTTGCGATTTGTCGTAAGTCCAAATGAGGGACGAGTGAGAATTTGCATTAACGGCAATGGCATCGGCGGACCGACGCTGGCGTATTGGTTGCGGAAGTCGGGGCATGAGGTGTTGCTGGTGGAGGAGTCGCCGCGGCTGCGGAGTGGCGGGTAT
>DASZZA010000097.1:0-4312 GCA_035545135.1 Lacipirellulaceae bacterium
ACACTGATCGCGAAGTGGATCGTAGATTACACCGGCCAGTATGTCGTTTCCGCGAGCGATTGCGACGGAAATGGCGAAATTTGGGTACCCGTGAACATAATTCGTGGTTCCGTCGAGTGGATCGACCAGCCACAGATACTCATCTTCTCGGTTCGGACGCGAACGAGCCGCCTGTTCTTCGCCCAAAAAAGTATGATCAGGAAACCGCGCCTTTATGATTCGGCGGATTGCATCTTGCGACGCCAGATCGGCGTCTGTTACTAAGTCGCGTATTCCTTTCGTGCAGGTGTTAAATCGGCCCTGCCAAGTACGAACCTGCTCGCCACCGGCGCGTGCGGCCGCTTCGCAGGTTTCCAGCCAATCTCGGATGCTGTCGTGACTCACTCCGGTGGAAGCCTCCGTAGAACGATAAATCGGAATACAAAAATAAGTGCCCAGCGAACTCTGTGGCAAGCTATGTAGGTCATATGCGACAGGACTGGCCGCCGCGGTGCCATCGTGACTATTAGGCTTAAAAATGCACGCTTTCACTTTCCGTTAGCAAGTTACCAGGTGGTAGCGGTTAGCATGGAACGGGCGAAAGTCGTTAGTACAAAAGGGTTTAGATGGTTTGCACTTTCACGCTACAAGAATTAACCACGATCGGGCAGCTGTGGCGACAAAAAAATCGATTGAACTTTTTCGACGCAGACTATGGACATGAGATACGAAATGGGTATCATCGTTAGTGGAACAAGTCTCGGCCAGTCTACCGAGATAAAGCACCAGATTGGTGGAAAGGCGATTGCCTAATCTTTTTCATCCCCTCACTCGGAAAAACTTTGGCCTCTTCTCTGTTCCGGCCCCGTCGCAACATCCTCGCGGTGTTCGACGGGGTTTTTTATTTGGATCGTCGCCAATTCGGTAGTGCACGATTTCCTTTTCCATTAATTGTTGCAGTGAAGCGGTACCGTGCGACACGCCTCTCATAAGCCGACAATTTGGTCACTGCAGGGCAATCTCGCTGAGCTTCGCGTCAATGATCTCGCGGGCCTCCTCAACGTGGCGCAGCCGCATTCGGGGCTGCACGAAATGCAATTGGATGGCAAACCGTTGTCGGCCGTGTTGCTTTCCGTCTTTCGAGCAAACGGGACGGATTCGAAGTCTTGGCCGCTGCCGCTGCTTGAGGCATACGTACGAGGCAATGATTTGGTTGCTACATACCAACCGACAAGCGACTGGCCGTTCTCGCCGCAATTATACTGGCAGGCCAATACATTTGAGTCGCAACCCGGAGTGTCTACCGCCCTATCGCTATTGGTTTCGGTCCAGACGCACATGCTCGATACATGGCCCAACATCGGCATCGAATCGCGGCTTCCGCTCGGCGAATTATTACTCGTAAAGAGTCCCGACAGCGATCGACCACAATTTGAGTCACTCGGTCACCGGCAATCGATAGCTACCTCGAACGACACGTGTTGCATCGTTTCACGATTCGACGGCGTACCGTTTAGCTACGTTGAGATGGCACTGCCGGACGATTTCCGAAAGGTGACGATGAAGTACGAGGGCGACGGGATTAGTTTGGAATGGCACCTATTTGCGGATTTTCTGGAGAAGGGCGTCATTCGGCGGGCGCGCGTTCACACGGCGCTGCTACGTCGCGAAAATGATTTGCAAACGGCGGCCGCATGCTGCGCGGCAGCACGACGGTTGCAGTTACCTCTCACGACGTAAACAAAAGCAATCCGAGAATCATCGTCGTCGCCGGCGCCGCACCAGCGACTTCGCGGGACTACGGACTTGTGACGATCCCCCATTGCCGTTGGGTGCCACCGCTTTCTGCTGTGCGCGGTGGTTTTCAACACCGACCAAGTGCAACTGATCTAACTCCATCAGTTCTGCCATGCCGGCCTCGGCCAGTTCGCGGCCCGATACGTAGCGCCCCGGAATGATCCACTTTCGCATCATTGCGGCCGGGACATCGAACAGATGGGCCAACAGCGAGTCCATATCTTGTTCGAGCTCGGCAAAGTGGCGAGCCCACTCGGATGCTTCAGCCAAGCCAACGTTCTCCTCGCTCTGCCATCGCATTGGGTGAAAGAGCATTACGCTAAACGGGGTAACGATCCGTCGGCGGCAGGCAGCAAACGGCCAAAGGGTGGCTGATGAACATTCGCCGGTTACGATGCCGGTTGCGTTGAGATTCCGCAGTTTGATGAGCGTCATCAGCGACACGGCACAATAGGGGCTGCCGCCGGGTGAGTCAAAGTAAATGGTGCACTCGCCGCCAGGCTCCACGCCGAGCAGCCGATCGGTCAGCTCGGCTTCGCTGTCGGTGAGGTCACCAACGATCGCGATTTCGACAGGTCCATCTTCATCTCGGCGGTCGCTCATGTTTATCAACTCCCGAATGGTCGAAACGCTCCAGGAACCTGCCCGGCCGGCAATCCCCGATGCCGACTCCTATTCTAGAAAAGATGCCGAAAACGTACCAGTTTTCTGAGAACTTATTAACGGCAAATTTGATTTTCCCCGGTAAATTACCGCTATTTATGATACGATCGGCATTCCGCGCTCAATCCGTCATATGCATGCGCACGCTCGTGCAAATGGCTCTATATTGGTCCGAACAGGTTGCCGGTCCAGGGCATCGTTCCGGTGACATCGAACCGACGCGTCAATTCAACGCTGCCGCCTCTTCGCCGGGCAAACAGTCCAGCTCCAATACCGACCGTCCTCGGTTCGGCAAACTGCCTATAATAGTGGGGTTAAGCCAGTGGATTTGCCGAGGCGCCGAATCAACCTTCGGACGTAGGAACGATAATTGGCGAGGCTCTTAGATAGCGACCGGCATCCAATGACGCGTATTATAGGCATTCGATGGGAATTCGTTTCTCGTGCCCCAACGGTCATAAGCTGAATGTGAAGGCGTTCCTGGCCGGCAAGCGCGGCGTCTGTCCGCATTGCGGGACAAAGTTCCTGATCCCGATGCAGACGAGTCCGCCAGAAGAGGAAGCCGGCCCGTCGGGAGCTGCGGACCGGTCGCACGTCATGGATGTTGCCTCCACCACTCCGAGCCAGTTCGATAGCTTGCCAGGCTCTCCGTCGATAATCATCGCCGCGTCAGAGCCGGGCCGGCCACCGCGATCCGACTGGGATTCTGCCGCGATACCGACGTCGGGACCGTTGCCGCCAACTACGCCGCCGCCGAACATTGCCGCGGTGCAGCCAGTCCCAAACGCGTCGCTGCTCGCGGCCACAGGGAACTATGCTGCTCGTCGGGACGGAAATAGAGGTAAGCAGCTCGCCATTAGTGTGATATTGTTGCTGCTTGTAATAGTATTGGCCATCGTCCTCGTATTGGTATTACGGCGGAACAATGGCTCGGCCACCGTCGGTAGCAAAGTCGCTGCCGTATCTTATCACGGTTTTTCTGACACACTTACGATTGCGAACGATAGCTAATAATTGGGTGGAACCTATTGCGAGGACAAACGGCAGTGAACCTGGAACGCCTTTGGGCACCTTGGCGGCTTGAGTACGTTACCGGTAGCGAATCGGCAACCGAGCCGCCGCCGGAGCCAGCCAATTGGATGCCAAATGCGGATCACCGTTGCTTTCTTTGCCGCGACGCCGCGACATATGATGCGGCTTCTTCGGCAGATCGCCGACTTCTAGTTGTTAAACGGAGTCAGTTCACGATCGTCGTGTTAAACCGCTATCCCTATAACAACGGGCATTTGCTCGTTGCCCCGCTGCGCCACGTCGGCGAATTGACTGCAATGACTGGTGAGGAGCACCTCGACTGTATCGAACGGATCGCAAAGCTCACCTCGACGTATCGTGAGCAACTGAACGCGGAGGGCTTCAATATCGGCTTGAATCTTGGCCGTGTTGCCGGAGCCGGGCTCCCAGGGCATCTGCATTGGCACCTGGTGCCGCGTTGGGCCGGCGACAACAATTTCATGCCGGTGCTTGCCGGAACGCGAGTCATTCCGCAGTCGCTCGATGCGCTCTGGGAAATGCTGACAGGTGTATTGGAATAAGACGGGTTTTTTCGATTGCCAACAGATATCATCACCGAGCGCGAACGCGTCCTCTTAGCGACGTACGCCATGCATAGTGCCGAATCCGCTGGTCGGCGCTATAAGGAATCTGACCATCCGTACCGTGGTCCCTATCAGCGCGATCGCGACCGCATCGTCCATAGCTCGGCGTTTCGCCGTTTGAGCCACAAAACGCAGGTCTTTACAGGCGAGATGGGCGACTATCACCGCACCCGCCTGACACACACGCTGGAAGTCGCCTCTATTGCGCGGACGATTGC
>DASZZA010000098.1:0-8460 GCA_035545135.1 Lacipirellulaceae bacterium
GACTTAGGCATGCGCCGCACCAACAATCAGGACGCAATCGCAGTGGTGGTGGCGGATGATGTTGCCACCTGGGCTACTCGCGGCCACCTGATGATCGTTGCCGATGGAATGGGAGCGCACGCTGCGGGCGAATTGGCCAGCAAGCTCGCCGTGGACAATATCCCGCACACGTACTTCAAACTCCGCGACCTCTACCCGCCGGCCGCGCTGCGCCAAGCGATCCGCGACGCCAATGCGACCATTCACGCCAAAGGCCAGAGCAGCATTGGCTTCCAAGGCATGGGAACCACGTGCAGCTGTCTGGTGCTACTGCCGCAAGGCGCGCTCGTTGCCCATATCGGCGATAGCCGAGTTTATCGATTGCGCGGCGACGTTTTGGAGCAGTTGACGTTCGATCATAGCCTCGTCTGGGAAATGGCCGCGGCAGGGCAAATGACCGAGGCCGACGTGCCTTCATACATCCCCAAAAACGTGATCACCCGCTCCCTGGGGCCGCACCCCTCGGTGCACATCGATCTCGAAGGCCCCTACTCGGCTGAAACGGGCGATACATTTCTCATCTGCAGCGATGGATTAAGCGGTCCGGTGACCGATGAGGAGATGGGCATCATCCTGCGGTGCGTGGCTCCCGATGAGGCAGCGGAAACGCTGGTCGATCTGGCCAACTTTCGTGGTGGGCCAGACAACATCAGCGTGATAATCGCACAAGTTAACGGTGCTATTCCCAAAACGCCGGCTATCGAAGAAGCGGGTAAATCAGCGCAAACTCATCGCTGGCCGACCGCTCCTTTATGGCTTGCGGCCGGCGCGTTCCTGGCGATTTTCGGCTACTGCGCGGCTCATGATTTTTGGCCCGCCGCCGTCGGATCCGCCGTCGGGTTCCTCGCGGCCGTGGCCGCGGGGTTGATGATGCGAACACCGCCCAACGCGACGTCGTGCCCCCCGATTCATTCGATTGGCGGACCCTACGGCAACGGTCCCTATCGCAAAGCACAGTGTACCCCAAATCGGCATGTCGTTGCGACCCTTGCCGAAATCGCTGGTAAGCTTCGTGAGCAATCCTGCAAGAATCACGGTAATCGGGCACTCGACTGGAAAGCGTTCGAAGATTCTCTGAACGAAGCAGCCGCTTCAGCGGAAAAAGAAGACCACGCGATCGCCGTTCGTAAGTACAGCGCCGCCATTCGAACAATTATGAAGCAGTGCCGCCAACAAGGCCGCACGACCGAAGCTGACACGGATGGTTTCTGATAGCCCCGATACGCAATCCCCGTTGAGAACATGCCAGTTTTCTGCGGATTGCTCCGACAATGGTATCCGCCGATCGGTTCTATTCCACGCGGCGGGAGGTCATGGCACTTAATTCGCCGCTAGCAATTCAGCGACAGACGATAGCAATCTGTGCGCCGCCATCATTGTCGTTGCCGTTGTAATCGGAAACTTGCTACAGTGGCAGCCTTCTATACGGGAAATTAAGCCCACATAAGCAACCGCGGCCGGCAGGTCTCAACTGCCTTGATACGCCATGCGCATTCTGACGCGCTACGTGCTGTTCGATCTGCTCAAGGTGTTTCTACTGACTCTCACCGGCCTCACGCTACTGATCTTTATCGTCTTGATCGGCAAAGAGGCCATCGATAAAGGGTTAACGCTCGGGACGTTGCTGCGCATGATCCCGTACTTCATCCCGCAGGCGATGCAATTCGCCGTGCCGGGCACCATGCTGCTCGCCGCGACGAGCATCTACGGCCGAATGGCCGCGTACAACGAAATCGTGGCTGTCAAATCGCTTGGAATTTCGGCTATGTATTTGGTTTGGCCGACGGTGGTTCTTGCCATACTGGTGAGCTTCGCGGCTGTGGTCATCAACGACGTTGCTGTCAGTTGGGGTATGATGGGCGTCAAGCGCGTATTCCTGGCATCAATCGAGGATGTGATCTACAGCCAACTGAAGATGCGCCACACCTATAACCTCGGCAAAGCCAGCATCATGGTCCGCGATGTCGATGGGCATCGCCTGCTTTGGCCGACATTGATCGTGCAACATTCGGGACAAAAATCCGCCTGGACGGTCTCCGCCAAAGAGGCCGAATTGGACCTGAGGCCGAATGAAGGCAAACTCGTCGCCAAATTCCATGACGTTGAACTCGAAGGCCCGATTATGTACGACGATCCGGATTCTTTCGAATACGTCATGTCGGTAGAAGACTTGACTGGTTCGACGCCAAGGGACAAAAGTCCATCGAACTACGCACTGGCTGAAATTACGCCGGCTATTCACGAGCAGGAAAAGGTGCTCGATCACGTACAAAAAAGCAATGTCGCGCAAGCTGCCTTTGGCATGATCACTGGCGACTTTGATTCCCTATCGAATGTTGCCTGGGCACCGTACGAAAAGGAGCTCGACATTGCCAAGTCCCGACTTTTCCGCCTGCATACTGAGCCTTGGCGCCGTTGGGCCAACGGCTTCAGTTGTTTGTGCTTCGTGCTGATTGGAATCCCCGTATCGATTCGGATGCGGTTCAGCGAATTCATCGCGAGCTTTTTCATTTGTTTCCTGCCGATCCTGGTCGTTTACTATCCTCTGCTGGTAGTGAGCGTCTCCAAAGCGAAGGACGGTGCACTTCCGCCTCAATCGGTTTGGCTCGGCAACATCGTACTGGCGATCGTCGGAATCTGGCTTCTGCAACGCGAAAATCGCCACTAGGCTTCATTGCGGTGGAAACCAAGGGGCTAGTAGCACTACCGCCCGTGATACGGTGGCAACCAATTCTGAATTTGGAACCATCGCGGGTCCGACGGTCGTTCTAAAATGCCAGCACCACTTTCCACTGCACGCTAGCACTCGCACGCCCCGCCTTCCGCATTCTGACTTCTGCCAGTACACTTCCGAACCATTTGCGCCGAACGAGCCGGAGTTCCCATTACAGCCGCGTTCGGCACGTGAACCCTCACGGGTGCGGAGCTCGAAGTGCTGTTCTCCCGTTGGCCAATTCGCAACAAGCTGCAGCTCGGGTTGGGGCTACTGGCTGCCTCCGTGTTGACATTGTTTGGCAGCGCCTACTACGGCCTGTATTCCTATCGTGGACTGGTCAAAAGCCTGAGCGCGCGATCGGCCGAGCTGCCGCTGGCCGATCAACTCCGCAATTACCTGGCGGACTTGCATGAGATCCTCAGTCAGGTCGAGGATCGCCAGCATCGGCTCGATGAGATCTCCGGCAGCGAGTTGGCTGCCAACAGTTCCGACCAGAACGTTTGGGATGCGGACGGAATCCTGCGGCAGAAGTGCCAAGCACAGTTCGACTTGTTTTGCCAGAAACTCGACCGGTACCGGAAGCAACTCAACTCGAATCGCGCTCGGATGGACGACGACATCGGCGACGATAGTTTCGAGCGCGAAACTCTTACGAAGATCGACGATGTCTTGGACCGTATTCGCCGGCGTGATTCCGAGGATCCATCCGGTTGGCGGCTCAACAACGAGGCCAAAGTCAGTCAGCTTCGCAAAGACGTCGAAAAGCTCCGCGAGCGCACCGCCGAATTGCCGACTCACCTGCACGAGCGTTTCCGGCAATTAGCATCCGAAGTCCACAACGAATACCGCTGGGCGATTATCCTCGCCTGGACCACCGCCATTCTAACGACCATTTTGCTGGTTGCCGCGGTCCAGCTTTTCCGCAAATGGATCGCCAGACCCCTCTCCATCCTCGTTAGAGGTTCGCGCGAGGTCGCGGCCGGTAAATTCGACCACCGCATTCATTTAGACACTGAAGATGAAATGCGCGAGTTGGCCGATTCAATGAATGCGATGACCGCGCGCTTTCAAGAAATTCGAGACGATTTGGACCGCCAGGTGCGCGAGCGCACCAAACAGGTCGTCCGCAGCGAACAACTCGCCAGCGTCGGTTTCCTGGCAGCCGGCGTCGCTCACGAAATTAACAACCCGCTCGCCTCGATTGCCATGTGCAGCGAATCGCTCGAAGGGCGTTTGTCAGAACTGTGGAGCCACGTGGGGGATAGCTACGCCGGAGAACGTGACGTGGCCCGTAGTTATCTCGAAATGATCCAGAAGGAAGCTTTCCGCTGCAAGCAAATCACGGAGAAGCTGCTGGATTTTTCCCGCATGGGCGACCCCGAGCGGCACAATGCCGACTTACGCGAATTGGCGGACGGCGTGATCGAAATGATTCGACATTTGGGCAAGTACCAAAACAAAAATGTCGTGCTCACCGACGGCGACCCTGTGATTGCCGAAGTGTGCGCCCAGGAAATCAAGCAAGTCGTACTGAATCTGATTACCAACGGACTGGATAGTATTGATCCCGGCGGAACCGTGACGGTATCGGTTACTGTTAAAGGCACGGAAGCTCACTTGGTCGTCGCGGACGACGGATGCGGCATGACCGATGATGTCATGCAGCATTTATTCGAGCCATTCTTCACACGTCGCCGCGGAGGGCAGGGTACCGGACTCGGCCTGTCAATCAGCTATCGAATTGTCGAAGAACATCACGGGCAAATTTCCGCACAAAGCGCCGGTCCCGGCGCTGGATCGGCTTTTACTGTATCAGTGCCGCTCCGCCAGCCGGCGTCGCGCAAACACCGAAGCGAGCCGTTAGCGGCTTGATCCTTTTCAATCTCATCTACGCAAAATGGAATAATCTATCATGACTAACACCAAATCGCCCGACAGCACCGATGGCGCGAGTGACCCCAAGGGTTTGGCCATCCTTTTCGCCGACGACGAGCGTTCGCTGCAGGAGCTCATGAAACTCGAAATTCCCCGCATGGGCCATCGTGTTACCGTTTGCCCTGACGGATTGACGGCGGCCGCCGCGCTCGAAAAGGACACCTTCGATTGTTTGCTCGTCGATCTCGACATGCCGGGCCTCAACGGAATCGATGTCATCGCGAAAGCCAAGGAGCTGTGCCCCGACGCCGAGGCAGTCGTCTTGACCGGCAAATCGTCACTCGAGACGGCGATTGCCGCACTGCGGCACGGCGCGTTCGACTATCTGACCAAGCCTTGCAAGCTGGTCGAGATCGAAGCCCTTATGCGTCGGGTGCACGATAAGCGTCGGCTCACGCAGCAATACCGTGCGTTGAAGCGGCGACTCGAACGCATCGAGGGTACACCTCGACTCGTTGGCTCCTCCGCCGGCATGGAACGTGTCCGCTCCCTCATTACAAAAGTCGCTCCGACGCAATCGACCGTCCTGATATTGGGCGAGACCGGCACCGGTAAAGAACTGGTGGCCCGTGCTGTCCACGACCAAAGCACCCGGTCGGGCGAGCCCTTCGTCGCCATCAACTGCGGCGCACTTCCTGAAACGCTCATCGAAAGCGAGCTTTTCGGCCACCGCAAGGGGGCGTTTACCGGAGCCGACGAGCACCGCGTCGGTCTGTTCGAAGTCGCCAATGGCGGCACGATCTTTCTCGACGAGATTGGCGAACTGCCTAAGGCGATGCAGGCCAAGTTGCTGCGCGTTCTCGAAAGCCGAGAAATCCGCCGCGTCGGCGAAAATCGGGCAACGACCGTCGATGTCCGCGTCGTTTGCGCCACCCACCGCGACTTGCCCGAGATGGTCGCTGCCGGCGACTTCCGCGAAGACTTGATGTATCGTATCAATACGTTCGAAATCTTTCTCCCGCCATTGCGCGACCGGTTAAACGACATTCAAGAACTTGCCGAGCACTTGCTTGGCCGTTTTCGCGGCAAGTCCCGTCCGGGCGAACGCCAGCTCACCGACGATGCAATTTCGCTGCTCAAGTCGCACGTCTGGCCAGGCAACGTGCGCGAGCTTGCGAATGTTATCGAGCATGCCACTATCCTGTGCGACGATGGCCCGATTACCGACACTCATCTGCCCTCGCATTTCAATCGCCGCCAGCTCACCGGCGCTGCAGCCAATCATCCCGGACCTATTTCGCTCCGCGACCTCGAGATGCAGGCCATCTTCCAAGCCCTCGAACGTAACGGCGGCAACAAACCGAAGACAGCAGACGAGCTCGGCATCAGCCTCAAAACTCTCTACAACAAACTCAATCAGGCCAGCGACTTGGAAAAATCGGCATAGAGATGTGATCGGTAGTACATGCAACACGCTGGATCCGACGCGCGGAAAAAACAAGCAACGCTCTTGCTCGGTGTCAGGTGAACAGGCGGATTTAGGCTGTCACCGCCATCCGATCGACCCTGGCGCTGGCCCATATAATCCCTACCACGCTTCTCACCGGAATTAGGTGCTAGGCGGCATCGTTCGATGCCGTACCGGCGGCTTGGCCGCTGTAAGGTTTCTCGTCGCATCGCGTCCACTGCGCACTAAACTCGCTTGTGGGTCAAAAAAAAACGGGGGGACTTGCTCCCGTTAGACCGGGGCAATGGCAGCTTGCGGGTACTTCCATGGGTGCTGTAGCCGTCGCCAAAGAGCAAGCGACAAACCCACTGACCGGATTCGTGCCGGTGCAACTTCGCACTTTGCGCACGACACGAGCCGATGCGGCCGACTTGTTCGTGCAGTACGAGCCGAATACTGCGCCGATGCTGTATTCGAGGGTGGGAAGCCGTCCCGGCCTCGAACAATTCGCCGAGCTCGAAGCAGCTGGCATTGAGAACCTTTACGTTCGCAACGACGACTTCTTCAACTTCAGTAGCGATTTGATGGACTCGCTCGAGTTGCTTCTGCAGCAGGAGTCACTTCCGACCGCGGATAAATTTGCCGCGTTGCAACTCGCTATTGCCGTCGAAGTGGAACAAACATTGCGCCTGGTGGATTGCAGCAAGTTTCAGAAATTGGCGGATAGAATCGGGCACGAGCTTGTCGACCTGTTGGGCGACGCCGACGTCTTGCCGCGTGAGCTTTTCCAAATCGCACGACACGACTTCAATACGTTTACCCACGTTACAAATGTTGCCAGCTACAGCGTAATCCTAGCCCAGCACCTGGGCTATGCGAACGACGAGGATCTCCGCCAAATCGCTTCCGCCGCCGTCTTGCACGACATCGGCAAGCGATTTATTCCCGCAGCGATCCTCACGAAACCGGGGCGACTTGATCCGGACGAACGTGAAATCATCGAAATGCATCCCCTCCGCGGCTACGAGGAACTGTGTCAGCGGTCGGAGCTGAGGCTCGGACAGCTGATGATGGTCTATCAGCATCATGAGCGCGTCGATGGCACGGGCTACCCTGTGAAAGTTCTCAGCGATGAAATTCACCCGTGGGCCAAGTTATTGGCTGTCGTCGATGTGTTTGATGCCATGACGGCCCGTCGACCTTACCGCCGTCCCGCCACTCCCGAGTACGTATTGGATTATCAACGTCAGCACGCGGGGAGTCACTTTGATCGCGAGGTAGTCGAATGCTGGATCTCAGCCATGACCAAAGCTTGATCCATGTCGCGTGGGACAAGGTGGAACAAAAAGTTCACCTTCCCGACGACATGAAAGATTTTTTTGATCGCTTTGGCCCCATACCCAGTCGTCCCGGCTGTCGCCGCGCGTACCACCGCTTTTACCTGCGCGGTAAAGCGATTGTGCGACGCCAGGACACTTACTTAGCCGTTTACACTGCGGATGCTTCGCGCCAAGGCCTGTGCTTCCTGTCGCCGATTCAATTGTTGCCGAAGGAAAGGTGCCGAATTCGCCTCCCGAACACCAAAGAGTTTCAAATCGAAATCGTTCGTTGTCGTCGACTCGGTGACTCCTGCTATGAGTGCGGAGCCATTTTTGTACTCGGAACCATGCCGCCAAGCGGCAATTAACCAAGTCAGATGGACAATGCCCACCTACGCTTCCGCTGTAGCCTACGGTTGGACTTGCCCGTTCCCGCGATCTAACAATTCACTGGAGTTACAAGTATGCCCGTCATCCGCGACATCATGAGCAAGAGCGTCGTCTCGATTCGACCGGAAGCGACGATGGTCGAGGCGGTAAAAATTCTTACCAAACATCATCTCAGCGGCGCTCCGGTGGTATCCTCCCAGGGCGAATTGGTTGGATTCATTTCCGAGCCAAACTTGATGGACGTTGTGTTTGATCGGGATGTGCGTAACGAGAACGTTTCTGAGTTCATGTCCCGCGACGTGCATATCGCCCACCCAGACGATTCAATTTCATCGGCCGCGTCGAAGTTCTCGATTTATGGTATTCGGCGTCTACCCGTCGTCGAAAATGGCCACGTAATCGGAGTGTTGACGCGTCGCGACCTGCTTTCCTACTCGCTGCTCAATCCGGAACCGCTTGCGGAACCACTTGTCGAGGTGATCCCGGCTTTGGCCGAGTACGCGTGAAACCCGCCGCTGCGGCTTACACGTGCGAATCGACGCTTGAAAGAGACTTCAGCAAATCTTGCAACCTCTGCGGGTTTACGGGCTTGATGATGTGCTGGTCGAAACCGGCAGCCCGAGACTGCTGACGGTCTTCCTCCGTTCCGTATCCGGTTAAGGCCACGATCGTCG
>DASZZA010000099.1:0-5749 GCA_035545135.1 Lacipirellulaceae bacterium
TATCCTCGCGGGGTTTTCTCGCTTTCCCATGTGGCTCTGCCGTTTCCAATTACTGATGAGCTCTACGGCCTGGAACCTAATGGCCAAGAAGATTTCGGAATCAATTTGGGTAATATCGCGGCGCGGGGGGAGCGAAATAGCCTGATCGTCAACCTCGATTGGGTTCTTCGCATGTCTTCAAATCCGTTTTACCCGTATCTTATCGGGAAGATCGAGGACGCGATGCGTGTACCAAACACATGCAGTGGTGCGTCGCCAACTTCTCCGCACTAGGAGCCCGTCACAATGCTGGAGGACAAAAAGTCGAACGGCGCGGTGGCGCCACGAGCTGATGATCGGCGGCGCGAGTTCATTCTCCTTGCTGTTTTTTTTTCGCTCCTGGCAGTTTATTTCGCGCGGGTCGTCTTCGAGCCAATCGCCTTCATGTTGTTTGCTCTGGCGCTGGTTTGGCCGCTGCAAACGGCGCTCGAAGCGCGATTGCCAAGAGCCGCTGCGCTGACCATGACGATACTGTTTACGCTTGTCGTCATCTCGCTTTTTGCCTTCGCGATCGTTTGGAGCATTAGCGAAGTCGCACATTGGTTTATAGAAAACGCTCAACGGCTTCAGACGCAATACGAGCGGATCGCCGCGTGGCTTGAAGGGCATGGGATCTTCGTTACCGATCTTTTCAAGGCCTTCGATGCGTCGTGGTTGATCGGCCCTTTCCGTGCCGTGGCCTACCAGCTCAATTATTTCGTAGCGTTCTCTGTTGTGGTTTTTCTGCTTCTGATGTTCGGCTTGCTGGAGTTCGATAATTTTAGAACAAAAATTGAAGCATTGGACGCGCAGCTTCAGGGTTGGAGCCTGTCCGAGACGTGTAATCAGATCGCCAAAAATATTCGGAAGTATATGTTCATACGAACCATCGCAAGCTTGGCGACGGGCTTGGCTGTGTTTGTCTTCGCGCTGTCGATCGGACTTGAACTCGCAACAGCTTGGGGCATTATTTCGTTCGTCCTAAATTATATTCCCTATATCGGACCACTGATCGCCGTGGTTCTTCCGGTCGTTTTCGGGATCGCGCAATTTGAGTCTTGGCAGATGATCGTATTTGCCTTTGTCGGGCTTTACATGATCCAGTTCTGGATCGGCAGCTATCTCGAACCTTTGATTGCCGGAAACGCCCTGTCGATCTCGCCATTCGTCATGCTGTGCGCCTTCTTTTTCTGGGACTTCATGTGGGGGATCCCGGGCGCATTTGTTGGTCTACCCGTGACGATCGCGGTGTTTACGATCTGCGAACAAAACCCGTCGACGCGGTGGCTGGCGAAACTCCTTTCGTCGTCCGAGGCTCAGGTTAAGGGCGCCTGATGGCTTGGATCTAAGCCCGAAAAGGCTGCGCAGCGAAACAATTGCAGTGATCAGCCAGTGGCGGCAGATGCTGATTTATGGTATCTGCTGCGTGTAGGGAGAAAGATAGAACCAACTGCGTGGGAGCGAGTTGGGGGGCGGCTTCTGATCGAGATCGGATCGCCTATGATTGATTCAGAGTTGTCACAAATTACAACCGATGAGTCTCGCCAAACGCAATTCATCGGGTTCCTATGGCAAAACTTCCCCTATATCGCCGTGCTTGTCCTCGCGATTTTCGGGGTCGCCTATACCAATATTACGCAACAACATCTCATCGGCTATTGGGAGTTTTTGGCTCTGGCCGTCGGCGTTGTTTGCGTCATCACCCGATGGTCTGCGACGGAGCCGGGCGAGGGCCGCAGGCGCTTGATCCTGACGCAAGTTCTGCATTGGGCGACCTTCCTTATCACAATGAATATCGTCCTTTTGCCAGGCGTGCAGAAGATGTTGCCGACGCCTGCCACGAGCTTGGTGCTGTTGATGCTATTGGCTCTGGGAACGTTTCTGGCAGGCGTCAATCTCTGGTCGCTGCCGATCAGCTTTCTCGGGCTCCTTATGGCGTTTGCCGTACCGGCGATTGCGTGGCTCAAGCAATCGGCTCTTTTCTTGGTTTTGGCAGCAATGCTGTTCATTGGACTGGGCATGCTCTTCTGGCGCTATCAGAAGGGAGAGCGTAACGCAGCAACCTTCGAGTCCTGAAGCCAATGCCCGCCATGAATGCAGAGCGCCATTTCGTGTCTCCCGCATCGGGAGTACGTTGAAGCCGTTTTGAAAGGGTGATCTAATAGACGCGTTTTATAGACGAGAGGAAAATTCACAATTCATTGACGGGCGGGGGCGGTATTCTGGAATTGGAGGACCCCGATAATGCACGGTCTCATCACTCTTGTATTGATCTTCGCAATTGCAATTGGTCTGGCGCTCTTCCTGGTGACTCACAAGCCAGCTGGACGTCCGCCTCCAGTTGCTAAACTTAAACGTTTCTATCGCCGCTAAAGCCAGCTTCGACGACCACGTTCACTCTGTATGTTTTTGTGTCCGGAGGTGAGTCCAATGTCCGATCTCGTTGTCATCGTTTATCCGACCGAGGCGAAGGCCGAGGAAATGCGGACCAAACTTGCGTCGCTCGAGAAGGAGTACTTGCTCGCTCTTGGCGATGCGGTCATTGCCGTCAAACAACCCGATGGCAAGGTCAAGCTCAATCAACTCGTCAATATGACAGCGACCGGTGCTGTATCGGGCGGTCTTTGGGGAACGTTGGTCGGCATGATCTTTTTGATGCCGCTGGTCGGTGCCGCCATCGGCGCGGCGTCGGGAGCGCTTGGCGGAGCGCTCACCGATTTTGGAATCGACGATGCCTTTATGAAAGAGTTGGCAGCTAAGCTTAACGCTGGTGATGCGGCACTTTTCGTGGAAGTAAAAAAGATGACCGGCGATAAAGTTCTGGATGCCATAAAGGGCACCGGCGGCGCCGTCCTTCAGACATCACTCGACAACAGTAAGGAAAAAGCCCTGCGCGATGCCATAGCAGCGACGCCGGCAAGTACGGAGACGGCTCCTCCACATGCGGCCTGATTTTTAGCGGTTCGTGCCATGTCGGTATTGCCGGTGCTGATGATCCTTGGAGGTCTCGCGATCATGGCGTTTGGTCTCCTGTTGTTTTATTCCTGGCTGCCCTTGTTCCTCGGCGTGATTGGCTTCGATGCTGGTCTTCTCTTTGCCGGCTTATGGGGTGATGAGGGCTCGGTTGCGATCGCTCTCGCGCTTTTTTTCGCGTTGCTCTTTGCTGCGGCGGAATATTCGTCATCGCGGCGCTTGCTTCTCGGTATCTCCGCCGGAATTCTTGTCGGCTTTGCACTTGCCTCCATGCTCAATCTTGTTGGCAAAGATGCGGGCATGGTCGCTCTGGCGTTTACGGTGATTGGTGGGATCCTAGGGCGCTACATTCCTCCCAAATTTTTCGACCACTTCATGATCGTCGCTTCGGCGTTTAGCGGAGCGGTGTTGGTGATGGCAGGCCTGCGGTTGCTCGCCTTCAATGGGACACTCTTGGATCGCGCATTCGGAGGCTATTTCCCGACACTGATGGTCGTTGTCCTGACCGTCCTAGGGATAAGCTGGCAATATAAAAACGTTGCCAATTGGATTGGAGTGGAACCGAAGCTCGGTTCGCTTTCCGGCGCTTCCGTAAAGGACGACGTATAGCAGACAAGCCTGTTCTGGGAGGTAAAGTATGAGTCAAGACGTTCAGAGCCGCACGAACCTTTTACGAGACCTTGTCACGATGACTTGGGCCCTGCTGCTTCTGATCAGCGGGGTTGCCTACATCATGGTCGGGAGCCTTGGTGATCGTCTTCAGAAAGTCGGATGGAAATCCGGGTCGTGGCGCCATGGGACGCGACCTCGACCCTGAGGGCGTTCAGATCCGATGATCGTGCTCGTCGAAGTTTCGCATTTATTCACTGTGTGTTGGGGGGACGTTTTAAATAGGACAACTGAAAGGGCAATGTCATGTCACCCAATTTAATTTCCAGCATCACACAGATCATTGGCTCCAATATTATTACGCGCATCGCATCGAGTTTCGGAATTGATGTGGGGCAAGTTGAGAAGGCTATTCAAGGCGGTGTCCCGGCCATACTCGCGGCACTTACCTCACTGGTGTCCAAGCCAGGTGGTGCGTCGCAATTAAGCAATGCTATTGCGCAACAACAGCCGAGCCTGCTCTCGGACCTCGGCAATGTCATCGGCGGTTCGGGACAAGCGGCCCTCGTTGACGGCGGTATTTCGACATTAAATTCCCTGCTCGGCAAAACGGCGACATCGTCACTCACCGGAGCGCTTGGCCAGTATGCCGGCGTCGGTGGAGGCGTCGGTAAGAGTCTCGTCGGTTTATTGGCGCCCGTTGTCATGGGTGCCATCTCACAGCACGCGAAGGGACTCGACGCTACCAATATCGGCAATCTGCTTACCTCGCAGAAAGCAAACATCGCCGAGGCGCTTCCCGCCGGTTTGTCCAAATATTTGGCAGGAACTGGCCTCCTTGATAGCGTCGCCAGTGCCTCTATCCCCAATGTGACGAAAACACCTTCGGCAAAAATGCCCCCGGTAGAAGCGCAAAAGTCATTTTCACATCGTCAATGGATATTGCCGGCGTTGGCCGTTCTGGCGCTCCTCGGCATCACGTGGAGCATGCGCTCACGTCCGACAACCGAACAGACGGCAACAACGCCTCCGACTGCACAGTCGGAGTCGGCGGACGCAAGCGCTCCCAACGCCGCTTCGCCGTCAAGCACAGGAACGAGCACCGGCGCATCAGGTGCCGATGTTTTACCGGCGCCCTTCAACGCACTCGACGATCTGCGCGGCATCAAGGCGGGAGATGTCGATGTTGGTGGCCAACTCGCCGATGCCGTCAAAGACATGCGGACATCGCTTTCGGCTATCCAGGACACGAGTTCAGCGCAAGCGGCCGTGCAGCCTTTGACAAATTCCGCAAATGCCGTTTCGCGGCTTCAGAAACTTCTTGATCAGCTCTCGCCCGACGCGCGCAAAACGGTCGCCGACACAGTTTCTGCCGTGAAGCCAACCCTCGATCAGCTCATCGACAAGGCGCTCGCGATTCCCGGGGTCGCCGCCCTGATCAAGCCCACCGTCGATAGTATCCGTTCCGACCTCAATGCTTTGACTACGGCTTAGCCGAACCCGGCTTGAGCGAAGAGCAGCATGTTGCTCTTCGCTCTTAGGCGTCGTGATGAAGCGTGATCAATCTCCACTCAGCGGCGGGCAATGATGCAACGTCAAGACAGTCATTGTCCGACGTCAGCCTATATTCCGATATTTGACTTCAATGATGTTTGAAGGTCGACATGAAGAAGCTGCCGAAAGACTTCGTGTGGCTGGCGCGTGGAGTCGTCGTTATCACCATCCTCGCGATCGCGAGTTTTGCCATCTACCAACTATTCAAGGGCCTTTTAGGATCACATATTTGATTGTCTTCAACGCCGGTCCTGCAATTCTTTCAGCTGAGTTGGGTGTTTCAGGATCGAGGCGTGCGATTTCAATTTTGACACCGCACCGGCTGACTTAAATCGTTGCGTTGGCGGCCGGACGAATGTCCGGCCGTCAATCTGATTTGGTTTGGTTCAGTTTATTTATGGGCAGAACCAAATTGGTCCCACGACAACGCAACCCCATTCACGCCAGCGTGCGGGCCGGTGGCCGAAACGGCGCCATCCTGGGGGCGGTCGTCTGTAATGGTGACCAGGTCTCCAATGCGAAGGCGGACGGCGCGTGTCTGGGCGCGTCGCTGGCGGTCGATGAGGTCTATTCCGTCCCCGTGCCCGAACCTTCT
>DASZZA010000100.1:0-2222 GCA_035545135.1 Lacipirellulaceae bacterium
CAGCTCTTTACTGCCGCGGATGACGTTCCGGAATAGCGCCGGAGATCCAATCGATCATTACGCCGATCGCACTATACGAGCATGGCTGCGGAAACTGCGTCGGTTGCGAAATCGAGAGCCGGCATGACGCCGGCGGATTCGCTTTCCGCTTCTTCCCACAGCGAGAGCTTGTTGAGACCGTCGAGCGCGGCCACCTTGTAGCATTCGGCCATCGTCGGATAGTTGAACACCGTGTCGCGGAAGTATTCGATCGTGCCGTCGAGCGCCATCACCGCCTGGCCGATGTGGATGATCTCGGTGGCCGACTCGCCGATGACGTGTACGCCGAGCAACTTGCGTGTATCGCGGTGGAACAGCAGCTTTAGCATGCCCGAGTGGTCGCCCGCGATTTGGCCGCGGGCGATTTCGCTGAAACGGGCCATGCCCACTTCATACGGCACACGTTGGTCGGTGAGCTGCTGCTCGTTTTGACCAACCATCGAGATTTCAGGGATCGTGAACAAGCCGTACGGCATATATTGGCAGGGTTCGAATTCGCGGCCCATCATGTGACAGGCCGCTTGTCGACCTTGCTCCATCGACGTGCTCGCGAGCGCCGGGAAGCCGACGACGTCGCCCACCGCATAAATATGCGGCACTGCGGTTTGGAAGTGTGCGTTGCATTTGATCCGTCCGCGTTTGTCGGCGTCCAAGCCGGCGCGATCGAGGCCGAGCGCTTGGGTATCGCCCGCGCGGCCGACGCTGAACAGCACTGTTTCGCCGAGTAGCCGCTTGCCGCTTTCGAGTTCGACCGCGACGCGTCCGGGCTTCGGCTCGCGAATCGTCACGACACTTTCGCCCAATCGAAACACCATGCCCAGCGAGCGGGCGTGATGAAGGAGTGTTTCGATGATTTCGCGGTCGCAGAATTCGAGCAACTGCGCGCGGCCATCGACGAGCGTGACTTGCACGCCCAGGGTCGCAAACATGATGGCGTATTCGAGGCCAATCACGCCGCCGCCGACCACGATCATCGAACGCGGCACGCGGGCAAGCGAGAGAATTTCATCGGAATCGAAAATTGTTTCGCCGTTGAACGGAATATGACTCGGTCGCGACGGCCGAGTGCCAGGGGCCAACAGGATGTGCCGAGCTTCGACGATTTGGTTGTCACCGCGGCATTGCACCTCAATATGATGCGGATCGACGAACGATGCCTCGCCGCACATGACGGTGACGCGGTTGCGGGCGAACTGGTCTTGGATGACGTGCCATTCGGTCTGATTCACGTTGCGGATCATCCGCCGCAGGTCGTCCATGGTGATTTCGCGTTTGCGGCGGTAGCACTCATCGTAGACGTCGCGATGTCGGTAACCAGTGAGGTGCAGGATGGCTTCGCGAATGGTCTTCGAAGGAATGGTACCCGTGTGAAGCGAGACGCCGCCCAAAAGCTCTTGCTTTCGTTCAACGACGAGCACGCGCCAGTTCTGTTTGGCGGCGGCAATGGCGGCTTTTTGTCCCGCTGGGCCGCTACCTACAACGATTAAATCGAAATACATGAAATACCTTTGTCTGATTCCTTGCGACTAACGGACCGGTCCGGGGGCTTGTGCGCGGCGAGCGTAGTTCGCGTGCGAGTGGCCGTCAATGTTGGAAATTTGGGGAATTATCGTTGCAATTCGAACGCACGGCAGCCGCCAAATTCGGACCGGAACCGTGGTGTGGAAATCGTTACGACCTGGGAATATGCAACAATAGCTGACGCATACGTGCGTAGCGACAGCTTACAGTTCGATAGGCGAGGCTCAGTTCTTCATCTGGCCGTTTAGGGCGGTGGAAAGGATTATGAGGCCGCGACGACAGTGTGAAGACAGCGTCTGATGAAAGCAATGTCAGCGACCTACAGCCGCTTTGCGGTTTGCGAAAACGCCGTACCGCATTCGCACTGATAGGCGAGCGTGAGCTGCTCGCGATCTTTGAGCGGCTGCCCGAGCCACAGTTCCGGGCTGTGTTCGAGGGTCTCTCCACAGAGAGTTACTTGCGAACTACCGCATTTCGGACAATTTGGACGGTTGGATCCTTGTTGCGTCATGGAATGAACTACCAAGCGAGCCATCGTATGACGCCTTGCCGCCCCCCCGACATTCGGCGGCGCTTACGAATTACTAAGAGGTTCTAACAAAGTGGCTTCGGAGAGGGGACAGTCCCATTTTGCTCCGAAGACTCCACAAAATTGGGACAGT
>DASZZA010000101.1:0-2816 GCA_035545135.1 Lacipirellulaceae bacterium
CTGCGGTCCATTCGAAATTGTCGAGCAGCGACCAGTGCATATAGCCGTGCACGGGGATGCCTTCGGCCATGCAATCCCAAAGGCTCGCGAGCGCCTGCTCGATGAAGGCGATGCGGCGCGTGTCGTCGTTTGTGGCGATGCCGTTTTCGGTCACGTAGATCGGCTTTCCGATCGTCGAATGGGCCCAGCGAATCGTGTTGCCGAGTGCTTGGGGATAGAATTCATAACCCGCATCGGTCAGCTCCGCGCCGGCGGGCGGAGAGGCGATCCCGTTGGCATCGACGAGAAAGCGGGTATAGGTCTGCACCCCCACGAAATCGGCATGCGTCCGCGCGACATCGGGCCATTCGCCATAAAGCCGTTTGCGATACGCATCCGCGGCCGAGTTCGGTCCCACGGCCTGAACGTCCTGCGTGGTGAGCGAAAGCCCCACAGGCAGGTTCGGACAGGCCCGTTTGATGGCCTCATAAGCCTTGCGGTGCGCCGATAGCAGCAGCGGTGTTGCGACGTCCGGATCGGCGAAGGCGAGCGAGGAGAATTTCGGCGAACCGCTCGCCTTGGCCGCCGCGTCGGTCATCGCTTTCGCAGCGGCAACCGATTGGGCATATCCCGGCATGATCTGCACCAGCGACTGGATATTCGCTTCGTTGAAAGTGGTGGCCATGTGCATCAGGTCGCCGAGATGGCGCGCCGCCTTCTCGCAGAAGGCCGCGAAAAGGTCGGACGAATCGGCCATTTCGAAACCGCCGCGCGCGGCAAACCAGATGGGCGTCGTGAAATGGTTGAAGGTGACGATGGGCTTCAATCCGTGGGCGCGGCAGGTCTCCAGCACTTTTGCGTAATGGTCGAGTTCGGCGTTCGAGTAGAACCCCCGATCGGGTTCGATGCGGGCCCATTCGATGCCCAGCCGGTAACAATTGAACCCAAGCCCGGCCGCGATGGAAATGTCTTCGCCGTAACGGTGATAGCTGTCGCAGGCATCGCCGGAACGCTCTTTAAATAAAGTGGGGCGCACATTTTCGCGCAGCCACGCATCGCTGTTGATGTTGTTGCCTTCGCTTTGATAGGCGGAAATGGCCGTTCCCCAGAGAAAGTCCGGCGGAAATGTCCGTTGCTTGCCGGCGGGCAGGGCATTGGCGGCGGGCATGCCCAGCCCGATGGCGGCACCGGCGACAACGCTGCGGCGGGAAATTTCCATGCCTGTTCTCGTCTTCCGGTGGCGCGATGTGCGCCGTCTCTCCCAAGACGCATGGTCCCCGACGCCTTCAAATCCCAGGCCATTCTGGCCATCGTGGCGGGGATGCATCACGTCCCAAAGATATTCATACACATGTGAATGAATATTGACGAGGGGCGAAATCCCTGCCAGCCTCGAAATGTGCCGTAGAGCACATGTGACCGCCCCTCAAAGGCGGCAAGGGGAGAAAACGAATGAAGCGCACGCTCAACCTGTCGGCATCCGTTCTCGCGCTTGTTATGAGCGGCGCGGCTTATGCCCAGACCGACACCACCGATACATCGTCAAAGGCGCCCGCCACGACCGGCGGCATCGAAACCGTGGTCGTCACCGCCGAACGCCGCAGCGAAAACCTGATGACCACGCCGATCTCCGCCGACGTCTTCAGCGGCGGCGATCTCGTCAACAAGGGCGTACTCAAGGTCGACGACCTGCAATTCATTTCGCCGAGCGTTACCGTCAACAATTTCGGCCAGGGTATCGATTTCAACATCCGCGGCATCGGCAAGGGCGAGCACAACACGCAGACCCTGACCGGCGTCATCACCTATCGCGACGGTGTGGCCACATTCCCCGGCTACGTGGCCGAAGAACCCTATTACGACATCCAGAGCGTGCAGATCCTGCGTGGGCCGCAAGGCACCTTCGTCGGCCAGAACGCCACGGGCGGCGCGGTGTTCGTCACGTCCAACGATCCCGTCATCGGCGGTGGTTACGATGGCTACGTCATGGCTTCGATCGGCAACTACACCGACGGTCAGCTTCAGGGTGCGGTCAACATTCCGGTGACCGATACGTTCGCGTTACGCATCGCGGGCTTTGGCGAGGCGCGCGGAAGTTTCTATTCGATCACCGACAATGACCCGGTCGACAATTGTCCAGGCGGCAAATATGCAGGCTGCAAGCCAGGTTACAATCCGGGCGACATGCGCTGGGCTGCGGGGCGCATCAGCGCACTGTGGAAGCCGACGGAAAGCCTTACCGTATCGTTCAAATACGATGCCGACTATCTCGACAACGGTGCCTATCCGTCGAGCCCAAACTACGAAGGCTTCAAGGACCTCCCATACGGAAGCGGCAATCCCAATCCCTACTATTCGGATATCTTCCACATAACGGCAAATGCGCCAATGCAGGGTATCGATCGATTCACCCGTGCGATCCTCAAGGCGGACTATATTTTGCCTGGTGGAAGCACGTTGCGTTCGATCACGGCGTATCAGTACGCAAGCACCATTTACACAACCGACCTGGACGGCACCGACTACGGCGCGCTGAATTACGTTCCGCCAGCCAAGAATTGGACGTTCTTCGACCATGTTGACGAGACCATCTATTCTCAGGAAATCAATCTGATCTCGCCGGATACGGACAGGTTCACATGGATCCTGGGCCTTTTTGGGCAGAACGACCTTTATAATTTCCCGTTTGGCCAATTCGATACGGGAGTTCCGCAAGGCGTTCTCGATTCAACACTTTACGGCAAAAACGAACAAGTCGCTCTCGCGAGCTTTGGTCAAGTTGGCTACAAGCTGACCGACGATCTTCAAGTGCAGTTCGGCGCCCGCTATTCGTTCAA
>DASZZA010000102.1:0-7468 GCA_035545135.1 Lacipirellulaceae bacterium
TCAAGAACTCTCGATCGTGCGAAACGATGAGGCAGCCGGCCTTAAAACTGCTGAGAAAATGCTCGAGCAACATCTGCGTACGCAGATCGAGAAAGTTCGTCGGCTCGTCCAGTATTAGCAGATTGGGATCGTGCAGAAGCAAGGCGGCCAGTTTGGCGCGCGTTTGCCAGCCTCCGGACAGGTCGCGCACGGGACGATCGAGCATCGCATCGGGAAATTGAAATTGCCAGGCCACCTCGCCGCATCGCCATTCCGGTTGGCCGCTGTCGCGCATCAAAAACTCGCGGATCGTTTCGCTGGGCAGGAACGGGTCGTGTTGCCGAACGTAACCCAACCGCAATTGCCGACCGCGCACGACTTCGCCGGCGTCCAGCTCTTCCTCACCCAACAGCACGCGGCACAGGGTTGATTTACCTGCCCCATTGCGGCCGATCAGCCCAATCTTCTGATCATCAGCCAGTGCGCAGCTGGCCCCATCGAGCAGCGCCTGCTCGCCATAGCGCTTATGAGCATCGATGATTTGCAGCACAACAGGCATGGTGCTGTGGGCCGGAGGCTAGGGTATATAGTGGTGGGGAACGGCTCGAACTTGAATTTTTACCGTCGGCGGCCGCGCCGGCCAGCAACGGCAAGCACAATACTAAAGGCCAGACACGCACCGGAAAACCAATCGCCGAATCGTACGTATATGCTCTTCAAGTTGCTCTGTTCGATATCGGCGATAATTGTATTTTGCTGCATCCGGGGGCTTTGCGCGCGGATGCGACCGAGGTGGTCAATCCACGCCGAGATACCGCCATTTGCCGCTACGATGAGCGGCAAGCGCGTTTCCACGGCTCGAAACACACCGCAATCCAGGTGCAAATCCAACCCGCTGGAACCCCAGTACCAAGCGTCATTTGTCAAATTAACGAGTGCACCCGGGCGTTCGCTATTGGCCTCCAGCGTCGCGACGTGGTCACGGATCACATGCGGAAAGACTGTTTCGTAGCAAATACTAGGAATGTAGCAAACCCCGCCAGTACACATCGCCACTGGGCCGGCCCCCGCTTCGACGTTTCCGGTCAACGTCGAGAGTCGATTTAAAAACGGAAGCCAACCGGCTAGCGGCACGTACTCGCCAAACATGACGAGATGCATTTTGTCGTAAGAGCCAACGAGCCGGCCATTTGGCTCAACCAAAACGGCCGCGTTGTAGGCACGGTACGGTGGAAACTTTGCTGCCGACCCATTGTCAGCGAGGAACTTATACCGATCGATGCCTACCATCAGCGGCGTTCCCAAATGCGACGCCAAATTCGCCAGCTCGCGCCGATCGCCCGAAGTTATCTCTTCTGTTGTCGTCTCGGCCTCGCTCGGCAAAACGAATCCGGGCTCAAACTCGCGTAACGGATTGCGGTACATCGTCTCCGGCCAAACGATCAGATTGAGAGGCCGCCCGTCGCCGATCCTCCGCGCTTTCGCCACCGCCTGTTCTGACAAGCGGACATATTGATCCATGATCTGACGCTGCCGATCCTCGTCGAGCTTCCAGTAGGCCAACGCGTTTCCCTGGATCAGTGCGACGCGCGCGATCGGTCGATGCGGAAACTGCTCTCCCGCCGACGCCTGGTGTAAGCGTTCCGCTCCATAACCGAGCGTGGCGGCTAACACAAGCACCGCAGGCAGCAGCGCGACGGGCCGAAAGGATAGCTGCCGTTTCGCATTTGTAGCGTCCGATTCCGGTTTTGTGGGTGCAGTTTGCAATTGGCTGTCGGCCTTCCAAAAAGCAGAGACGATGCACGCGGCCGTCAGCATCACGACAAAGTCGACACCATACTCGCCGACAAGGTCGCTGATTTGAATCAGCATCGTTGCATGGACCTGCGTGTGCGCCAGCGATGCCATTAAAAAGCCGGTCAGCAGGTGGGCGCGGGCAAGTTCCAAGCCGGTCCAAACAACGGGAGCCGCAATCCAGAGCGGCATCGAATACCGATGCACCGCGACGCGGGATACGGCTACAAATACCGGCAGATAGAAGCCAAGATACGCTGAGAGAAGAAACCAAAGCGGAATCACGGCCGGGTGCGCCAACCGAAGCCACTGCGTGACGACCAGCCAAAACGCAAAGCCAGCCAGGTACAAGGACTGATATGGACGCCGTCCGGGCAATGCATCCATGCGAATCAGAACCAACCAGGGGACCGGCGCAATCCACGCCAACCAACTCAGCGCGAGTGGTGGCAATGCGGCCCACATCAAAAAGCTGCCAACTAGCGCGATGACCAGCGTCGAGCGGCGCCAAAGCGGGAGCGTCATTTCCGCTGAACTCATCGACCGCTCGGCTCCCCCGCATTGGCAAGATAGTGGTCCACGTCGCTGTTGAGCTTTCGCACGGCCGCCTGCACATCGGCCTGCGGTGCTTGCAGTGCGATGAGGTCAACCAGCGGTTGCCACAGATCGGCCGGCAGCCCCGCCTGCGGCGCCGCACGCGAAATTGCCGCCGAAATCGAATTCCCCTCCGTCGAACCAGGACGATATAAGAGCAGCAGCATACTCGATTTGAGCGCGACTTCCAAACACGCAGCGTCGTCGGCCCCGTAACGCTGCGACAATTCGCGGCAAATCCGCTTGCCTTGGCCCAACAAGTAATCGATGACCCGGCTCGATGCCAGACCTTGATCGTCAGCTGCCGCGGGATCCGGCAGGTCCGGCACAGAGATTCCCAGCAATTTCGCTTGCGCGCGTGCTTCCTCAAACCAACCGGGCACCTGATCGGTCGCCATCCCCCGGTCATGGGCCAGTGCCGCGTAGCTCAATCGGCATCCCAACAGCCATGCCGCTCGCCGAGTATTTAACGAAGCAGCAGGGGTGGTGCGAGGTGTGACATCGACAGTCGCGGAAGCCGGCGTCGCGTCGGTGTGCTTTGATTCATGCTTTCGTGCGGCCGGAGGCGATTGGGACAAGGCACTTGGTGGGGTTTCGATCACCGTCGACCGTACGGCCGGAAGGAAATCGCTTTCCTTTGAGGGGACGGCGTAACGATCGTCGTCGTCGTTGACTTTGGGTTTGGGATTCAAAATTGGTTGGGTGAGGACGTGCGATGGTTCGCTAGCCGTCAGAGTTTGGGCCGCGGCTGCCGAGCGAATGTCCGTCGCCGTTGGGCCGGTCGGGGCGACGTGGGGCAATTCCAACGCGACGTGTTTCGCATCCGCCGGGGCGTTCAGGACGCTAGCCGCCCTGCGTGGCGCATCGGTCGACCTCGTCGACGCCGACGGCGGCGAATACTCAATCTTCTGCCAGCAGCCAGCAAGCAGCAAAATTGGCACAACGCACAGCCAGAATCGTATACAATGCATTGTAAAGGATAGCACGCGGTAGAGATTCTCGTTGAACCTGAATCGGGGGTTCGTGGTCCGGTTGCACCCTTCAGCGCCGGATTCACGGTAGTCCGCCGCAACGGGTGACGTACATCAATCCTATAGGGGCCCGAATCAAGGGAAAACAGCAAAATGTCGCACTCTCAAAAGCCCACAGCGCGCAAACCGGCCACAAAATTTGCCCACTTGCGCAAAAAAATGGAGCAAGGTAAGCTCCGCACGAAAATGAACACGCTGCACGTGCGAAAGAGCGGAAACCGCTAGTAAGCAGGTGATCTCAACTCGATCGTTACATCGCTACTTCGGACCGGTCGCTTCAGCGATCAGCTGCCCTAAGCTGGCGTCCAACCCGGCGCAAGCATTCCAGCAGCGCGTGCAAGTCGTCGGGCGTCGTAAGCGGATTCATCATCGTCGTCCGTAGCACAGGGCGGCCGTCGATCCGACTTTGCACGAGATAAAACTCGCCAGACTCAATTACGGCACGACGCAACCGCGGTTGCAGTGCATCGACGGCTTCATCGGGCAGATCGCGTAATTCTGGCGGCAAGTAGCGAAACGCGACAATATTGCACTGCGGCTCATGCAGAGCCTCAAAGTCCTCAGCGGTGGAAAGCATGCTGTAAAAGTGCTGAGCCAGATCGATCGTAACGTCGACCATGTCCGCAAAGATTTGCGGTCCCAGCAATGACCACGTTCCCCACACACCGAACGCGGCCGCCCGCTTCGTGCACTCGAGATTCACAATTCCACTGTCGAACTCGGACAACTCTGGTGCGGCCGGATCGAACAGGTAGGGCGCTTCCTGATGGAAAGTTGTCAGCCGATGTTCGCGATTTCGATAAAACAGCATCGCGCAAAGTGCCGGCATAAACATCATCTTGTGCGCGTCGCAAACAACGCTGTCCGCTTGTTCGATACCTCGGAGCAAATGGCGGTGACGTGAGCTGAACGCCAACGCGCCGCCATGTGCGGCGTCGACGTGCAACCACACGTCGTGGCGCCGGCAAACGTCCGCGATATCGGTTAGCGGATCAAATGCTCCAATTGGCGTTGCGCACGAAGCTGCCGAGACAGCCACGATCGGCACAGCCCGGCGACGCAAATCACTTAACGTGTCGTCGAGTCGATTCGGGTCGGTACGCCGGCGCTTATCCAGCGCCGCCGCAATAATCTGGTCCGTTCCCAGACCCAAAATACCCGCGGATCGAGTGACGGAGTAATGCGCATCAGCGTGAGCCACCAGCACGGGAGCCGGTCGGCGACCGGCCAGCCCATGGCTCCAGACGTCGCACAGCGCAACGTTTCGCGCGGTCAGCAAGCCAGTCAAGTTTGCCAGCGTACCACCGGAGGTGATTAGCCCCGCGAACCGACCCGCAGCGAAGCCGAGTCGCTCGCCCACGGCATCGATCACGGCATGTTCGACCGCCGTCGCCCAGGGCCCCATTTCGTAAATTGCCATCACCTGATTCGTGACGCAGCCGACAAGGTCAAACAATGCCGCCAATGGCACCGGCGCCGGAACCTGATGCCCAACATAGTGCGGATGATGCAGATTCTGCCCGCGGGCCAGCGTTTCGCGTGCCAGCGCGGCAATGTGTTCCGCGATTTCTTCATGGCGATTCTCGCGTAACGAATCGCAGCTGGCATGATCCAAAAACTGCCGCGCCGCGCGAACCAGCGTGGCTGGCTCGTTCCAATTCAGCACTTTGGCGTGGCGCGTTTGGACGCGCTGAAAATGCTCCACGAGCGTGTGCATCAGGCGAGCGCCGGCGGACTCAAGACTTGCCGGATCATACGCGGCGGCGATGCGGCGGCGAGCGGCGGAGTGATCGGTATCTGGGGTGGTCATGCAAGGGCGGGCAAAACATCGCGGCGACAGATTCGGCGTGGCCGCCAACGCTATTCTTTACTTTCCGAGGCGTCTGGAGTGAGCCGCTTGTACTCGCCGGCGATCCACCGCGGGATATCCACTTTGTACCACGGTGAGAAGCGGTTTTCACTGGGTCCGCCGGGCAGATTGGTCCAGGCTTCGTCCGTACCCATGTCTGTAACGAAGTGGTAAGTGGGGGCAAATGTCGTTTCGCGCGTCGCCGTTGTCATCAGGTGGCCCTGAAACGGCGTCGCGTGGCAACCCGGCATGGCGATGGCGCGAGACCGAAATCCCAGCAGCCGCCCCCCGCGCGTACCGCCAAAAAACCGATTCACAAAATGAAACTTATTGAACTCCGACCACGGCAGCACCGGATCCTTTTCCGCCAGTTCCGCCGCTCGTTGCACGAGCGCCTTCTTACTGCGGCCACGCCACCACGACGAGGTCACCTTGCGCAGCGTACGATCGATCGCCGTGAGCACCATCGTGGAATACCCCATCCGCGTGCACAGATAAAACATCCGCCGCCAGCCGATGCCTTCCTCATTACCGAAAATCTGCAGCACGACGTGGCGGTAAAAATTCTGGAATAACGTGGCCTCGGTGCTCGAGGGCGTATAGCGACAATCCCAAGCGGAGAGCTTCTCCTTCAGCGGGCAGTCGTCGACTAACGCGAGCAGCACCGGCAACAGGTCGCGGGCCTGTACGCTCAGCACGTCGTACTGCAGGTTCTCCATATCCGCGACCGTGGCTTTCGGCAGCTCGGTCAGCCGTTCCACAATGCGCCTCTTGCGATAATCGGGCTGCGCATGGGCATGCAACGGCGGTCCATCGCGGCGATACAGTTCTTCATTGGCACTTGCGACAAAGCCGATCGCGGGGTCATATTCGCGGGGCAACAAATCCACTCGGACGCGCCCCTGCCAGTGGTTTTCCGAATCCCACGCCACCACCGGGACGATGCCCGAATTGCCGGCTCCCCGCACGGGTAGCCATCCGCTCGCCTGCAAACCGATATGTCCGTCCCGATCGGCAAATAACCAGACGAGCGATGGATGCGGCCCGACGCGAACCGTCTCCATTGCGGCGGCTGCGTTCGGCGCCGCAATTACATCGAGCCAGGTGCCGATTGCACGACCGCCTTCAACCTGCTCACCAACCCATGCCACCGACAAGTATTTTCCCGGTCCCTCCGCCGGATCAGGCGTGCGGTTCAGAATACCCTGCTCGTTCTCGTAGACCTGCACGATCAATGGCTGATCCCCTTTCCGGCGGATCACCTCCTGCCGATGCTCAAAATCGAACCACCGGTCCTCCCGACGGTATTGCCAGCCAGTCGAGCCTCCCGGCCGACAATCTTCAATAAAGAAATCACTCGTGTCGGCATGCATGTATGTAACGCCCCACGACAGGCGATTCGTGCGCCCCACCGCCATTATGGGGCAACCGGGCAGCGTTGCCCCCATCGCGTATTCGCCGTCGCCCCAATGCAGAGCGATTTCATACCAGATCGCCGGCAACCGATTCACTTCCAAATGCGGGTCCGCGGCCAAAAGTGCGTTGCCGGTAGCACTCCGCGACGGGCTGACCGCCCAAGCGTTACTGCCCGCCAATCGCGGCAAATCGGCCAGCAGCTCCAGCGTCTCATCCGACATTCGCTTGGCGATGCGAATTTCGCGCAGCGGCTCGAAATCAATCCCGTCCAAGTATGGGTGGAACAATTCACGCAATCGTTCGTCGTCGACGCCGAGCTGGATCAGTTCCAAGAGCAGTCGCTCGTTCTCCTGTTCGCCGATCGTCAATCCCGCGAAGCTTAGAAGCTTCCCAATAAGCAGCACGGCAACCGGTTCCCAAGGCCGTGGGCGAAATCCCGTGACCCACATCGGTAGCGTTCGGCCCGCATCGACCAATCCGTCGTTCACGCCCTGACAGTACCACTCGAGCGTTTCGCGGATATGCTCGGGCAAGCTCCGAAACTCGCGCTCCAAGTTGCGGTACAGGCCGGCCCGGCGGAGAAAAACATCCATCTCCAAAAGCTCAGGCTTGTTGGCGATTCGCTCGGCCGCCTGTCCGCTAGCAATTGCGCGAGCGAAATACACTTGCGTGGGCCTGTCGATCGCGTGCATGTAGCCCCATGCGTAGAGCGCCTCGTTCCACGACGACGCTTCCACGTGCGGCACGCCGTTCTCGTCACGCGACGCGTAAAATTTATGCCGGGCACTCTTGGTGTAGATCACTT
>DASZZA010000103.1:0-2478 GCA_035545135.1 Lacipirellulaceae bacterium
GATCACGATCTGGAATGACTACTTCGGCAGTTGAGATTCAAGCACAATGAACCATTTTCACCCCGGCGATGTCCGGCGGGAATAACGCGAAAGTTCCGCACCAATCTTGGCGTCGCGACGTGTTTCAATGTATCATTCTGGTAATCTAACAATTTGGGTAATGTTTAGCGATTTGGTAAACATAAATGACCGACGTATCCGGCAACGGCCATCCCGAAAAGCTGAGCCCCGTCGAAACGATCAAGGCGGGCAGCGAGTATCTTCGCGGCAGTATTGCGGAGGAGCTGCGTGATTCCAACGACTTTGTCGGCAAGGACTCGGTTCAGCTCCTGAAGCACCACGGCACGTACCAGCAAGACGACCGCGGGCGCCGGGCCGAGGCCCGCGTCGACGGCTCTGCCAAGGCCAAGTTCTACAGCTTCATGGTCCGCACCGCCATCCCCGGCGGCCGCATCAGCAGCGATCAACTTCTGGCGGAGCTCGACCTCTGCGATGAAGTCGGCAACACCACGCTGCGAATCACAACGCGGCAGGGCCTCCAACTACACGGCGTACTGAAGAAAAACCTCAAGCAGGCGATTCGCCGGATCAACGAGGTTCAGCTCTCGACGCTGGCCGCCTGCGGCGACGTCAAGCGAAACGTCATGTGCACGCCTTGCCCGTACAACGGCGATCCCGTGCACGAGCAAATGTACGCCCTGGCCGGCGAGCTGGTGAAACAGCTCAATCCACGCACGCGTGCCTACCATCAAATCTGGCTCAGCGACAGCGAAACGGGCGAAAGCATCGACGTGGGCGAAGTCGGCATCCCGCCATTACAAGCGGCCGGACCAACCACTCCGGGCGACGATCCGGTCGAGCCGATATATGGAAAAACTTACCTGCCGCGGAAGTTCAAGCTCGCCATCGGTCTGCCCGGCGACAACAGCGTCGACGTCTACGCGAACGACATTGGCCTCTTGGCGATTTGCGAGAATTGGAATGTGGTTGGTTACAACGTGCTGGTTGGTGGCAGTTTCGGCGTCACGCCCAGTGCGAAGAAGACATTTCCGGCCGTCGCCAAGCCGTTTTGCTATATCGGCGCCGACCGCGTGGTCGACCTGTGCATCGCGATCGTGAAAGTTCAACGCGACTACGGTAACCGCTCCGATCGCAAAGTCGCCCGGATGAAATATCTCATTCACGACTGGGGCCTGGCGCGGTTCCGCGACAAAGTCGAAGAGTATTTCGGCGACACCCTCGCTCCGCCGCGGCCGGTACCGGTCCAGGGTTTTAACGACGGCATGGGCTGGCACGAACAAGGTGATGGCCGTTGGTTCTACGGACTTAATGTCGAAAATGGCCGCATCAAAGACTCGTCGGAGATGCGATTAAAATCGGCCCTCCGAGAAATCTGCACGACGCTCCGGCCGCCGCTGCGGCTCACGCCACACCAAAGCATTATTTTCTGCGATATCAAACCGGAAGACCGCGACCGCCTCATACAGATCTTGCGCCGGTACCACGTGCCGCTTACTGAGGATTACTCTACCGTGCGACGCTGGGCGATAGCCTGCCCCGCTCTACCTACCTGCGGCCTGGCCGTTTCTGAGAGCGAGCGCGTCATGCCCGAGATCATCGATCAGCTCGAAGTCGAGCTCGAAAGGCTCGGTCTCCAAGACGAGGTCTTCACTACCCGCATGACCGGCTGCCCCAATGGCTGCGCGCGGCCCTACAACGCCGATATTGGTCTGGTGGGCAAAACGAAAGACAAGTACACCATCTACCTCGGCGGCCACGTGCTCGGCGACCGTCTCAACTTCATCTATGAAGACCTGGTGCCGACTGACCAGGTCGTTCCCACGCTCGTTCCCGCCTTGCGCTATTTCAAAGAAGCCCGCCAAAACGGCGAAACGTTCGGCGATTTCTGCCACCGCGTCGGAAAAGACGAACTGTGGGCCAAGTGCAATATGGAGCTGCTCAGCCACTTCCCATGACCGGCAAACGACGATGATCAACGGCTCTACTAGTCATCACGGGGTCAAATTCTCACGCGAACGGCTAGCGGAGTTTTGCCGGCGTCATCGAATTCGTCGCCTGGCGCTTTTCGGCTCTATCTTGCGCGATGATTTTCGACCAGATAGCGACGTTGACGTTCTGGTTGAGTTCGAGCCCGGAGTGCGGACTGGCTTACGCTTTTTCGAAATGCAAGACGAGCTTTCCAATATTCTCGGCCGCCGTGTCGACCTCAACACACCGGAATGTCTTAGCAAATATTTTCGCGACGAAGTGCTGGCCAAGGCGGGGGTTCAGCATGCGGCGTCATGACGACGCAGTCGGTCACGAGGCGAGACTCCCAACGAGGCGCTCTTATACAGGACTAGCTCACTCGGCTCTAGCTAACGTAGCAGGCAGGCATCCTGGACCAAGTATCATCAGCGACGTCCTCCTCCCTCGACCAGTCACCTGGCTTGATCTCCCGAAGCAAGCTCCCTTCAT
>DASZZA010000104.1:0-3201 GCA_035545135.1 Lacipirellulaceae bacterium
CGCGCGCCGCTTCGCTCCGCCAGAGCCGAAAATATCATAACGTTGACCGCAATTCGGGCAGACGAAATAGCTCATGTTCTCGACCATTCCCAGCATGGGAATATTCACCTTGCGAAACATGGCGATCGCCTTCACGGCATCGAGCAACGCCACATCCTGCGGTGTACACACGACGACCGCGCCGGTCAGCGGCAAAAGTTGCGACAATGTCAGCGCAATATCGCCCGTGCCCGGCGGCATGTCGATGATGAGGTAATCGAGCAGACCCCACTGCGTATCGCGCAAGAACTGAGTAATCGCCCCGTGGAGCATCGGCCCGCGCCACACCACCGCCTCGCCCGGCGGCACCAAAAACCCCATGCTCATCACCCGCATGCCATCCTTGATAACCGGCTGCAAACGGTTATTTTCCAAATGCGGCCTCTCATGCACCCCAAGTAAATGCGGAATACTGGGCCCGTAAACATCCGCGTCCATGAGTCCGACACTCGCGCCACCGTTTTTCAATCCATAGGCAAGCGACGCCGCGATCGTGCTCTTGCCGACCCCGCCTTTGCCCGATCCCACCGCAATCACGCTCTTAGCCGTAAGTCCGATTTCACCAATCCGTTCGGGCGGCCGGGAATGTTCCTCAACGCGCACCTGCACGTCTGCCACCGCCGGTAACTGGTCTCGCAGTAGCCGCTCAGCTTCGAGCCGAGTCTCGTCCCACAACAACTTCGACCACGTTGTCAGTCCGAGCACAACTTCCACCCGGCTGCCGTCGATGCGGATGTCGTGGATTTGCTCCATGCGCGAAACGCTTCGCCCCGTCTCCGGATCCAACAGTCGGGACAGAGCGGATTCGACGCCTTCTCTTGTAATCGGCACCTCAGCCATAGTACGAACTTCTCTTTCTGTTAAGCGTGTAGCGTGGGCATCGCCTACCACAACTCGACGGCGGACAATTGGTGGGCAATACCCACCCTACCGTCACATATCCTGCCAAGGAAGGCGTGACCAGGCCCAATCCTCGATCGACCGTCGCGAGGCGAGCGGGTTGCCGCGGGCGCCACGGCAACTTGCGAGTCGTTGATAGAGAGCCAGTGCTCCCGCGAATTGACGCGGCGACTCCACTACTTCCACTACACCGGCTTCCCAAAGCACGTCGATGACCTGTTCTCGCCGGCCGTCACCCGCTGAGTTTCCGCGACCCTGATACCACAGGGACGCATCCAACATTGCAACACAACGCGAATGCCGCTGAGATAGGCCACAGGACAGTAGCTCCAGCACGTCCCCCAGGTTCGACGGCAGGACCTCCATCAGCACTACACAATCGCCATAGTCTGCGATCTGCGCGACTAGATCAACCAGCCGCCGTACCTCGATCAGGCGCGGCGCACCTTCCCCACGCAGCACTCGCCCGAATGCAACACGCAATGCGGCGGCCCAGTGGCCATCTTGCTCGCACATAACCCACGTCTGCCAAGCCAACATCGCGCAGCGGTCCTTACTCGTTTGAGTCCTGCTCAACAAATTCCGGCTGCTCAGGCGACTCGTCGGCGCCAATAGCCACCAACCCAAGTTGGACCAGCCGGCGGTACAATCGTGGTCGTGTCATACCCAACAGGCTGGCAGCTTCGCTTTTATTGCCACGCGCTTGAGACAGCGCGCGGACAATCGCTTCCTTCTCAATGGATGCCAACAGCTCATCGAGCACAATCCGCTCTGGCTGCCGCCGCAGACGTGTCGACGCGGCAAACGATGCGCGATGTAGGATCGAAGGCAGATCGGCCGGTAATACCTCGTGCGAACTACATGCCCGATGAGCTGCCGAAATGACTTCCCGCAACTGGTCCAAGTCGCCCGGCCAACTGTAGAGTGACAGCATGTCGAGCGCGTCGGACCGCAGGGATCCGACCTGTTTGCCGCCGCCCTGATTGCACGATTCGAGAAAACAGTGCGCCAATATGGGCAAGTCTTCAACGCGATCGGCCAGTGGTGGCACCTGAATCGTGATCGTCGAAATCGCTTCCAGCAGGGCGGAATCGACAGTCGGCGACGATTGCCTACCGCGGTTGGCCCCGTCGTTTAAGCGATCATCCTCGGTGCCGGTACTCCCGGTGCCGGCATCCACATTCGCCGAGTCGTCGGCGTACGTGGCAATGATTCGAGCGTTCAGTTGCTGTTCGTGAATTGCCACCGCGAGCCTTAATTGGTGCGCCGCCGAAATCCGGTCGATGTTTTCCAACAGTAGTGTCGGTCGCTGCGCGGGTTCGCGCAGTTCCGGCCGCAGACGATCGATCGTCCGCCGCAACAAGTCGTCCGTTAGCAGCTCACAATCAATGGCGACCATTTTGGCTGCGCCGTGATCCCCGAGTTGGTAGTGGATTGCACGGGCTACGTGTCCGCGTCCACAGCCGCGCGGGCCGCAAACGAGTACATTCGCGCCACACGCGGCCGCAGCAGCCACCTGCGCTCGCACTTTCTCCATCGCTGGGCTGGTGCCCAGCAGTGATTCGATCGCGTAGCGACCGGCTTGGCCGCGGCGAAAATGGCGAATCGTGCGATGCAATTCATCATCCGCTTGCTCACCCGACAACGCGCTAGCCAGTTCCTGCGTCGTAGTGTCGGTCTCGGCAAGCACCGCGAGAACCGCGCACGGTTGCGAGATTTCCGCCACTGCGCCGCGGTTTCCCTTTGCATGGCGTCGGCTTCCAAGCGGTATGAAATCCGCCTGGCGATGAACCAGTCGGCCACCAGGCGCCATGCAGGATAGCGTGCCGGTGCACGGCTCCCCGACCAATGCACGCGGCGGAGGACACAAATCTGTAAGCGGAGCCGCATCGCGCCCATCGTCACCTTCCACCATTGGCTCCGAATGATATTCCACGACGCGGCCCACGATTCGTTTGGGCGCCATATCGAGCCACGCCGCAAGCGCCCGATTGCAATACACAATCCGCCGTCCGGCATCGATCACATAGATCGGCCGGCTGCTCTCGTTCAGCATTCGCGTCAACGAGTCGATGGTGGCTGTTTGTCTCGTCATGGAAGCAACCGTTTGCATTGGCCCTCATCTCCAGCCTGTACGATTGAAGCGCAATCTGCAAGCGTCGGAGAATGGCTGCGCCGGACTGGTTGCTTAAGCGACCAGTCCAAACACAGTGTTTCGAGTCTCACTGGGCGACGTACGATCCATGGGCTGTTACAATCGAC
>DASZZA010000105.1:0-4801 GCA_035545135.1 Lacipirellulaceae bacterium
AATCGTCCCGTGCCAAAACCGGCACCGGACGCACCGCCGCCGAAAACAACCCCCTACCAAGATTTTCTCAATGTGCCCGTCGTGGAGCAGCTCCTGGCAGCTGGCCCAGACGCCCAAATTCGTTTTGAAGCGACAGATTCCTACGAGTCTCGAACCTACCGAGATGTTACGGTCCAGCAGCGATTTTCGATCACTCCGGTTGCCAGTTCGTCTTCCAAATCGGGTAACCATCCTGTTGAGCTAGCCGTCACTGTCGAGCGTGTTCGAATCGCTGGCGAGAGCATGTCCCGCTGGCTTATTGTTCGCTACCAGCCGGTCGATTCCGTCAAATGAGTGGCGAAACTGAATCATCGACCCAGCACAGCGCACCACGCTGGCACGCGTTGGATGCGACTGAGCGACGTGTCTTAGGCGTGCTTATCGAAAAAGCGAAGACCACTCCCGAAAACTATCCGCTTTCGCTCAACGCGATAAAGGCCGGCGCGAATCAAAAGAGCAATCGTTCGCCGCTCATGCAGTTGCAAGAGTCGCAGATTGAGGAGGCTCTGGAAAAGCTACGCAAAGTAGGCGCGGCGGCTCAAGTGCAGGGCACTGGCCGCGTCGATCGCTATCGACATCTCGCTTACGAGTGGCTCGGCGTCGAAAAAGTCGAGTTGGCCGTGATGGCCGAACTGTTGCTGCGCGGCGCCCAAACGGTGGGCGAGCTACGTGGCCGAGCCGCTCGCATGGAGCCTATCAAGGACCTCCACGAATTGCAGCCGACACTCGATTCGTTGGCGAAGAAACAATTGATCCAGTATCTCACTCCGCCCGGCCGAGGTTGTGTGGTGACTCACACGTTGTACCTGGAACGCGAGTTAGAAAAGGTTCGTCGCGAAGTGGGGATCGCGCACGCGGCCGGAAATGTGGCAGAGCCAGAACCAATCGCTCACGAAATCAATTCGCCAGCCGCGATGCACCCTGTCGACGGCGCGTTGAGCGATCAGATTCATTCCTTAAAAGAAGAAGTCCAGTCGCTGAAACGCGATCTTGCAATCGTCCGTGCCGAGTTTCAATCGGTTGCCGACAAACTGCGGCACGATCTGATAGACTTGAACCGTCAGCTCGGCAATTAACGCCCTCTGGATCGAAAGAGCACAAGGAGGGCACGCTGTGAGGCTTCGGGAAAGGCCTGGTCCAACGTGCGTTATTTCACCACGCCCTTTCAAGGCGTACCACTCGGTATTGCCGCACAGCCTTAGTTAGCTCGGGAGTGGTCTTTCTCAGACGTCGTCGGCGAAATCGCTGCGCTGCTCAACGCGATACCGGCTCCTGCACTATCACCGCCCAATGGCTCTCGTACGCCGGTTCATCGGGGCGGCCGATAAGCGGCTGCAGTGCACCCCAGTACATCTTACCGCCCGTTAGAGCGTCATCGCGATAATTCTCAAGCATCGCCGCTTTCGCCGTAGCTTCCGACTCGATTTTTTTGAGCAGCTCGTCAATTCGATCCAAAATCTCCCTGCCAATAAACGGCGGTGGTGCGCCCTTCCGATACGTTTCCTCTTCTTGATGATGCAGGATTAATCCGCGCCTTGGCGGACCCGAGGTCGTTGACTCGCGAAGGTCGAGCAGCACGACCTCATTTCCAGCCGGTAGCTTCTTCTCCAGCACGTTGAATTCACCTAGGTCCACCGTCATCGCCAGCACACCAATCACTTCCCGATCTTTTCCGCTGCGCCCGTTGTGAACCGGCACGGAAAAAGCCACTTTCAGGCGTCCTGTCGATTTACTGCGATAGACAGTCGAAATATGCGCCGCGCTAATCGGCTTCAACCCTTTGGTATCCGGCGACACGTCGCTTCCATGCCCGCTGAAGTAATCGCGGAACGCAAAGTTCTCGCCGATGGTCGCATCGCTTCGCGGGCTGCGCGCCACCTGAATGCCGCGCAAATCGTTGATGAACCAGCTATCGGATGCCGCATCGCGCGCATGATCCGCCTTACGCGCGCCGAGCCATTCTTCCAATCGCTTCCAATGCGCCTCGTTATTGGGTTCATTGTTGATTTCGACCATTTGCTGCCTGAGGTCGGGCTCACTTGCAAGTCGATTCAAGATGTCGAAGCGTCGGTTGATCTCTTTCAGAATCTCACTGCCAGCGAATTGTGCTGCGACTGTCAGAGCACGCTGCCGACCCTGAATCGCCGATGCGCGCCGTTCCGCAGCAAGCATTGCCAACCATCCGATTACCGCGACGGCTGCCAGTACGAATGCGCCCACCCCGATTCGCGCCAACTTTTGCCGCGTTTGCGCCGTCACGGCCGGGAGCTTACTCCAGCTCGCCGGCGCGCGGGCGACCGTATCGGATTGAGCCGATTTGGCAACGATTGTGTCGGATCTTCCCGGACCGAGCGTTTTCGACGACGCTACGCTGCCGACCGTTCCGCGCACCAACTTCGACAGTTCATGCCCCGCGGCAAAGGGTGCCAGTGCCTCTGCAACCTCCGCCGGTTCGGAGTACCGGTCGGCGGGATTCTTGGCTGTCATCCGCCGGACCGTATCCCAGAGGCCACGCGGTACCCGCGGCTCGCGACGGATCGCCGGAAGCTTCTCGCGCTCGTGAGCCTTTTCCGGCTTCAAATCCGATTCCCAGAACGGCGGTTTCCCCGCAAGCAAGTGGTACAGCGTGCATCCGAGGCTGTAGATATCCGCCCGAATATCAACGCTCGTCGTCTTCCACTGCTCGGGCGACATATACATCGCCGTTCCCATTGCCCGATTGTCATACACCGTGAGCCGCTGCTGATCGTCGCCCACCAACAGCGCAAGGCCAAGGTCGAGAATCTTCACCACCGCAGTCTCACCGCCCGCTAGTGCATTGGCCCCCGATACCTGAGACCCAACAGCTGACACCTCGTCTCGCACCACCGTCACCATCAGGTTCGACGGCTTAATATCGCGATGAACCATCCCATGTTGATGAATGTATGCCAGACCCCAGGCCGCCTGCCGGGCGATCTCGCACGCATCAGCCACCCCCAGTGGTCCATTGCGTGCAACCAGCTCGTCCGCGCCGACGCCCTCGATGTATTCCATCACCAGGTAGTGCACCGCGTCAGTCGGCGCCGAAGAATCAATCGCCACGACAATGTTCTGATGCTCGAGCTTTCCGACCGCTTTGATCTCCTGGTAGAAACGCCGAATCACTTCGTCGTGCCCGGCCTCAACGAACTGCTGCTTGATGACCTTCACAGCGCGTACGCGCCCAAACTGCGCGTGCCGAGCGCGGTAGACGTCGCCCATACCGCCGCTTCCCAGCCGCTGCTCCAACTCGTAATTACCCAATCGCAACGGCACCACGTCTGTAGCCGGACCCGCTTTGTAGCCAGGTCCCACCTTGTAGCCGGCCTCTGAGAGGCCGGCCACTCCACCGCGCTGCCGAAACTCGGTCAGCCCCATCGTTGCCGGCAGAACCGTCCATTGCCGCGACAGGTTCTCACGCGGCTGAGGCCGCATCTGCCGCGGACCCTCGCGATCGTAAACGAGCTCGTAGATCTCAACGCGGCCGATCCCCTTCAATTCCCGCCGACCGTGATTGTGAAACGAAACGCCATCCATGCCCGCATCTTCCAGCACGGCCACCACGCTCCGCGACACCAGTATCTGTCCACCCGTGGCGTAGTCGCTGAGTCGGGCCGCATAATCCACCGGCTTCCCGATAAAGTTGTTGGCGTCACGCGGATCGATTTGCGGAATTCCTACGTGCATGCTGATCCGCACCGAAACTGCATGACCGGAGGGCGTGCAGATCGGTTCATCGCGATGCGACCGCTCAATTCCCATCGCCCACCGCGCGGCCGAAATCGTGTCGGAAAACACGAGAAAATGCCCGTCGCCCGCCGTCGATACCACGCGGCCACCCAGCCCTTCAAGTTCGCGCTCGATCCGCTCGCGATGCGGCGTCAGCACCCGGTCGATAAACGCCTGGTCGCGCTCTACGTCGCTGAGACCGGGCATCTCGCTTTTGAGATCCACCGATCCGACGATATCGGTGAACAGAATCGTCTTGAGATCAGCCATGTTGAGGGCAGAGCGAAAAGCAGGGAGCACCGAGCAGAGCAAAGCAATTATACTCTGCCTCCTGCTCGCTGCTCCCTGTAAAAAAAGCCCGCCCTACCTCTAGCGGCAGGACGGGCTACGTTTGCTCGATCATCAAAATTACCTCGGGGTTAGCGAAATTGTCTGCGCGGTCGCCTGCCGAGCGACGTTATGGTCCTCGCGGAGCTCTTGCTAATGACCCCACTGGGCGGCAGCGTTCGAAAGCCACACCTGATTGCGCCGAGCGGTTTCACCGAAACTCGCGCTCGCTTACGCAGCGACGCAACAACATACGTGGGCGGATCGAAAACGCTGATCGTTGGTTCGCAAGACCACTTCACAAGCGGCCACTCATTACTCGGCAATCGTCCGCGCCCTGCCATCAAAAAATAAAGGACGCGAACTAGCCCAATACGACGCGTAAATTCCTCCTTCCAAAACCTTGTTCGTCTTCGAGCTTCTAACAAAATGGCCGGGGACTGTCCCAATTTTGCGGAGTCTTCGGAGCAAAATGGGACTGTCCCCCTCTCTGAAGCCATTTGTTAGAAGCTCTTAAACCCTCGCCGCGTGGGAGAAGCCCGCGCGAGCGTGATTGTCACAACGACTCTTGCTTAGCAAATTCGCCGCGCGCGGGTCAAACGTATTTACGACTATTTGACCGCTGCCGAAAAAATTCTTCGCGCGCAACTTCGCGTCGTATCAATTAGCGAAACATTGCAGCGCG
>DASZZA010000106.1:0-3190 GCA_035545135.1 Lacipirellulaceae bacterium
GGGCGTGCTTGTTGCCGCCGTCCGCCGCGTCCACCAGCGTGCGCATGTCGTTGGAGAGGCCCGACACGCCCAGCAGGCCGCTCTTTTTGTTGCACAGGTTATTCAGCGTGCTGAATTCATGTCCGTTGTCGGACAAGTAAAAGAGTATTGCCGGGTCGATATCGCCGCATCGAGTGCCCATCACCAAGCCCTCGAGCGGCGTTAGGCCCATGGAAGTTTCCACCGAACGGCCTTGCCGGACCGCGGTCATTGAGCAGCCATTGCCGAGGTGGCAGGTGATGCAGTTGATGTCGTACTTGTGGCGGCCGAGAATGGCCGCGGCGCGTCGGGCGACATAGCGGTGCGAGGTGCCGTGGAAGCCGTACCGGCGCACGCCGAGATCTTCCCGCAACTCGTAAGGCAAGGCGTACGTATAAGCCACCTCGGGAATTGTGGCGTGGAAAGCTGTATCGAAACAGGCAACTTGCGGCGCTTTCGGCAAGGCACGCATGGCAGCGCGAATACCGACCAGATTCGGCGGATTGTGGAGCGGGGCAAGTTGCGCTGTTTCTTCGATTGAAGCAATAACGGCATCATCGATCAGCACCGATCCGGTAAACGCTTCGCCGCCGTGGACGACGCGATGGCCGACAGCGCCGATTGGTTCGTTTCCAGAACCCTGGCCGCTTTTCGCGTGCATCAGTTGGGTCAAGATTGCAGACATAGCTTGGTGATGATCGGCGGCCTCGATTGGTCGCCGATCTTTTTCGCCACTCTCTTCGTGGATCATGGCAGAATGTGGTTCGCCAATTCGCTCGACTATGCCTTTGGCGAGCAACGTGCGGGCTGGCATATCGAACAACTGATACTTGATCGACGAGCTGCCGCAATTGAGGACGAGGATTTTCATATTCGACTTCAGCACTACTATGCGGGGTCGCAGGTCCCCGGCTAGAACTTCATTCGGTAGTTTGGGTGAGGCAAACCGCTACAGTTGCCACGATGTCGTCCACACTCGCACCGCGCGACAAGTCGCTGATCGGTTTGGCGAATCCTTGTAGAAACGGCCCGATCGCGCGGGCGCCGGCGAGGTACTGTGTCAGCTTGTAACCGATATTGCCGGAGTTCAAATCGGGGAATACGAGCACGTTGGCGTTTCCGGCCACCGAGCTGGGACGTTTGACTTTTTTGGCGGCAACTTGCGGCACGAGGGCCGTGTCGGCCTGGAATTCGCCGTCGATCTGGATGTTGGGTGCACGCTGACGAACGATTTCGAGCGCGTGGGTGACATGTTCGACGCACGCGTGAGCTGCGCTTCCCTGTGTCGAAAACGAGAGCATCGCGACTCGTGGTTCTTCGCCCAATAGCGTTGCAGCGCTGGCGGCCGATGCTAGCGCGATATCGGCCAGTTGTTCCGGCATCGGAGCGATATTCACGGCACAGTCGGCGAACACCAGCGGGCAGTCTTCCCGGCCGCGGAACTCGGGCAAGATCATCAAGAAGAAGCTCGAAGCTGTTGTGATGCCGGGCGCGTAGCCAACAGTGAGTGCGCCAGCTTGAATCACGTTCGCCGTTGCCGTAGAAACGCCGGCGACCATGGTGTCGGCCTGGCCCTGGCGGACCATCATCCCGCCGTAGAAAACAGGGCGAGCTACCATGCGCTTGGCGACGGATTCCTTGAGGCCGCGGCACGTCGCGTAGGCAGATACGTAGGAATCGAAGGCGGCTGACTCGGTCGGATTGACGGTTTCGAAGCCGTTTGCGGAAACGCCTGCTTGGAAAGCCGCTTTATCGATTTCGTCTGGTGAACCAATCACAATTGGCCGGGCAATATGCTCGTCGACAAGCCGCCGGGCGGCAGCGACTACGCGTGCATCTGCGCCTTCGGGCAGCACGACCGATTGGTCGCGGCCTTTGGCAGACATGATGAATTGTTCGACGAGGTCCATGGATTTTTGAGGCCACCGGGCCAGATACCTGGTTCGAATTCCGCTTCGGCCTGGCAGGCAAGAATGTCTGCCCCCACGCAGCGATTACACTCTCGGTGCGTCGGGCTTTTTTTTCTGTACCCAGTCGTAGTAATCGCGCATCTTCAGTTGACCGGCAGCGCTCTCGTCCACGAAAACGTAGGCCGAGGGGTGCAGTTGGAGCGCACTGGCAGTGATCATCGAGGTGATCGGTCCTTCTACCATAGCGGCAACTGCGGCCGCTTTGTTCTGACCACTCGCGAGGAGCACGAGCGTGCGGGCCTCCAGGATCGTGCCAACGCCCATCGTAATTGCGTAAATGGGCACGTCGTCCGCGCGCTCGAAGAAGCGTGCGTTGTCGTCAATCGTTGAGCGGGCAAGCGTCTTGAGTCGCGTTCGGGAGGTTAATGAGCTGCCGGGTTCGTTGAAAGCGATGTGACCGTCGGAGCCAATGCCGAGGATTTGTACATCAATGCCGCCGCACTCTTCGATTCGACGCTCGTACCACTCGCAGAAAGAGCGATAGTTGCTGGTTGTGCCGGACGGTATGTAAACACTGCTGGGTGCGATGTTCACGTGCCGGAAAAAGTTTTCCTGCATAAAGTAGTGATAACTTTGCGGATGCTCGGGGCGCAGTCCGACGTATTCGTCGAGATTGAAGGTGGTAACTTGCGTGAAGTCGAGCCCCTCCTCGCGGTGCATGCGGACCAGTTCCTGGTACAAGCCGAGCGGCGTCGAGCCGGTTGCCATGCCGAGTACGGCATTTGGCTTTGCATTGAGCACATCGGCTACAATGTGGGCCGCGGCTCGACTCATCGCTTCGTACGTCGGCAGAACGACTACTTCCATATATTTCCCCTGTACAATGCTGGCCCTATGGTCTCGACCGAACTGGTAACTTAACGTACTAGTGCAAGAGTTGACAATCGGCGGAGGGAAGCTAACTCGTAAGCGGTTGACTCGCTGTATTGGGCGGCCGGGCTTGTGATAAGCGATTACCGGCTTCGTTTATGTGGCCGGTTACGATTGTGATGCGCGGAGCGCACGCACGCGTGCGCAAAAGAATGAAAGGGAGGGAAACGTGGCAGATCGGCAGACTTACCGTCTTTCTGAGCAGACGCTTCCACAAGTTCGCGAGACGTTGCCCAACGTGGTGGTTTTGCCTTTTGCCGCCACGGAACCGCACGGCGGGCATCTGCCCTATGGCACAGACATCTTTGAAACGGCCGCCATCGCGGATAGAG
>DASZZA010000107.1:0-8308 GCA_035545135.1 Lacipirellulaceae bacterium
CAAAGTTGAAAACTGACGCTGCTTGGAATGATACCGGCACCGGGAACAGGATCTACAGTAAAGGTAATATAGTCGCCGTTCGTAATTGCCTGCGCGAGGGAAGTGGCCGTGTAACCGATCGTGTTCAACTCGTCACCCGCATCCGTGCCACCGGAGCCCCAGCGCGGCCCAGCGCTGGGACCGAAATCCAAGCCGTGCGTCAGCTCGAGATAAGGGCTGATTGTCGATGTTTGATTGACGGGCACATCGTCCTGAACGCCCGTGAAATCGAATGTCGCTGCTGTAACTATTCCGCTGTTCAAGCCATTGGGCGGCAACGCTGGAGGCGCCACGACCGGCCACGCAGGCGTATCGTTCGTGCGACCAGGCGACACGACGCCCTCGTTGTACACATCGCCGGTAACCGTGCCTTGACCGATAACTTGTCCGCCGGACTTGATGTTTACCCAACGACTACTGGATACGGTGCCGCCGGCCAGATCGATGCGTCCGTGATCGCCGACGCGGACCTCGTTCAGGCCGGTCAGCGTGTGCCCCGCGTGCACGTTTACCACCTGCATCGCCGACTGCCCACGGACCTCGATGCCGAGCGTCGTAACATCTGCCGACACATGTGCGATTGCGGGTGATGCGCCGCTGTTGGCGACAACGGCGGACCAGTAGCGGTCGGGCGCCGTCGGCGAGGCCCAATTGCTAGCGGTTTGCAGCGAGCCGCCATTCGGGCCCGACCACGTGCGATACTGCACCGAACCGCGCGTCACGTCGTCGGCAATCGCGTCGGCTTCTAATTCCGCTTCGATTTGAGCGTTGGCCGGCACGGTGAGATTCAGTGGCGTCGTCTCACCAGGGTCGCTGTTCAGATTAAAGAGCTCCTTCGATTCATCGTCGTAGCAAATCAGTTTCATGCCGTCCTGGCGAACAACCGCCCAGCGAGTGATGCGCGGATCAGGATCATCGCCGCGTGAACCCTGGTGCTCGAAGACGAGGTACTTGCGCTGCTTCAAATGTCCTTCGCCGGTAAGAATGGGAGCGAGCGATGTGCCGTCGATTCCGACGGGCGCATCGACGCCGGCCAAATCGGCGGCCGTGGCCATGAAGTCCGGCAGGTCGGTGCGGTAATCGCTCACCGAGCCAGGCGCGACGGTGCCCTTCCAATAGGCAATTTCCGGCATGTGGATGCCGCCTTCGTACAACTCGAATTTGCCGCCGCGGTAGGGAGCGTTGGCGCTAAAGAATGTCCGCGGCGCCTCATCCTCGCGGTCGGCGCCGTTGTCCGATGTGAAGATCACCAGCGTGTTATTGAGGATACTGTCCGAATGGTTTCCATCGCCGTTCGGATCGTCGAGCTGGGCCATCAACGCCCCGACGCTGGCATCCATCCGAGTGATCATCGCCGCGTAGTCTTTTTGCTCATCGGTCCATGTCGATTGGCTGGCGTAGATTCCCCAACCGCCGGGCGCGCTTGCGATTTGAGTGATGTCGAAATGCGGAATCGTGTAATTCACCTGCATGTAGAACGGCTGACTGTCGCCGGCATGCTGGGCGATGTACTGCTCCGATTGGGCCGCGATTAAATCGTGCGTGTATTGAGGCGTTCCGCCAGGGCCGCCGTTGTTATGGATCAGCGAAACCCCATTGGGCGCGCTGGAGTCGTTGTGCCACATCCAATCGTAGTAGTAGTCCTGCGCCGCACCGTGGTTCAGGAAGCCGTAAAACGTTTGAAAGCCGTGGTTGGTTGGCAAGCTGTCGGGGGCATTAATCGACGGCGTCGCATCGCTGCCAGACAGATTGCGTGCGCCTGTGGCGCCGAAGCCCCACTTGCCAAAGACTGCCGTGCTGTAGCCGGCCTGTTCGAGCACTTGGCCTGTCATCACCTCGTCGGCGCGGAAGCCTTGCGTCAATTCGCTGTTGCCATCGACGTAGGTGTGGCCGGAGTTGAAACCAGTGTAGAGCGTCCCGCGGCTGGCCGCGCATACCGAGGCGGCGTACGCGTTGGTGAACTGCATGCCACCGGCAGCGAGCGCATCGAGATTCGGCGTTTGGATGAGCTGCTGGCCATTGAAGCCAACGCTGCCGAAGCCGAGATCGTCCGCGAAAATGTGGATGATGTTTGGCCCGGCGCCCGCCGCGCGAATCGGAAGCGCCAGCAGCGTTGCGCAAGCCAACGCTGCGGCGCCGATCGACCAAAATTTCAGCCTCATTCCGTTTCCGTCCTAGTGGGGCGGCCGACTCAGGCCTGTCCCGCACCGCGGCGAGTGCGCTTTCGCATGAACACGCCGCTAAGTGCCATGCCGGCTACCAAGATTAAGGATGTGGGTTCAGGGACGACATTGACCGAGGAATCGGACAATGAAGCAGTGGCGGCGTTCACATTACCGCCCAGGAACACCGCGAGACGATTGAATGAAAATGGCCCGTTCAACGGAAAATTTGTCGACGTGTGGCCAGTCCAGCCAAAAGTCGACAGATATGGGAGCGAAGTGACCGAGTCGGTACCACTGATGGAGCCGACCATATCGAGCGCTCCGCCGTTGCGCGTAATCTTGATGTCGAACGTTACCGGCCCGGGGTCCGCTCCTTGAATCGAACCGCCATTCGCATCCAGCGTGCCGTTATTGATCGACGTCGGGCTCACGAACGGCGCCGTTTGGGTGAGGCTCGTTTGCTCGCGAGATTGCGGCGGCGTACCGCTATTGAGGTTGGCGTATTCAATCGTGAAGCCCACATTCGGAAAATCGCCCGCGGTAAGGGTTCCATTCACCGAGTCATCCAGCAGAGCGAATCGCAATTGCGTGTTGAGGCTGTTGACCCCGGTGCCGGTGCGGGAGTTCATCGTGAGCGTTGTTTTCGCTTCGATCGAGTCGCCGTCGTTGGCCAAGCTAATATCGGAGAAGGGCGCCATCAGCGTAACGTTGTCGCCGGGCGTAAACGTCGGGTTACTGGCTGTGCCTCCAACGGTAGACGTGCCGTTGTGGACAATCCAGCCGGTAACTGGAATGGGGCTCGCATTAGTCGTCGACGCCAAGGCCACAATGGCCAGTACGCCGAATGCGGTGCCAATCAAGTTGCGACACATTTTCATTAGTACTCCCTCCCGCCAGTCTCAAAGGACTTGCAAAAAGTAAAGGTGCGAACCGCAAGTTACACAAATGCTGCCAATTCAAGATTCCCAAATCGGCCGGCCCAAGGTCGGCGGCGACTGCCCCGACGCCGCCGAACCTTGCCCGAGTACCGATTTGTTCTGCCGCCAAAAATCAATTCGCCTCAGTTCAGTATAATCTCCTCGCGTATTTTGCGGCCGCGTCAGTCAATTTTTTCGGAAATGTCACCAGTACGCGATTATTGCCGACGTAGCCGACCGACGTATTGCCAAACCAACGACACAACGTGAAACGTGCCGCGGACTGGTGCTGCATCGTCGACTCCATGCTGAACCCCGTATTCAATCAACTCGGTGCATCAAAAGTTGTAATCGACTGTTTCAGCCCCATTGCGCGAACCAATCGCTTGCCAGACCAGCACGTCGATGTTATCCGCGACGAAGTGGGTGCTGCCGTCGGCCATCGCAAGGTTTACTCCGCCCGAGTGCCGGCTCGATGCGGTCGATGCGGCGCCATCCTCGTTCGGGCCGTTGGCCGTGAGGGTTGAACCGTGGTTGTTCTGGCTGCAGCTCCGCGAGTTGGGCGGCATGATGTGCGTATAGCGCGATGTCCCATAATCGCCGTGAACCCAATTTCGCCCGCTGCAGCAGTATTGAACGCTCCCCGTATACAAATACGGAGTCGTTATACCAACGCACTTCTGATAAACTTGCGCCGCAGTTTGACCGTTTCCCGTGATTGTCAACCAATCGCCCGGAATTTCGACTACATTGCGATCGCCGTCGCCAAGTAGCCTTTCGCTGTAAAGTGCGGTATGCGAGGCGCCATCGGTCACTTGTTTCAGGCTCACGGCAACATTGGTAAGGAACATGCCATTGTTCTTTTCCCGGTAGTCGACAGCAGAACCTCCAGCGCCCCCGGCTACAACGTAGGATTGTCCCGTGTCGGAACCGCCGTTGCCATGATAGTTGGTGCGACCGGCATTGAGCCATTTGCCGCTATCGGAACACGTGTCGTTATTCATCCGGTCCTCGGAATCGCTCGGGCAAAGGAGAAAGTCCAGCTTTTGGAGCTTTACTGAGGTGTTATCAGCCGTCAAATTTGGATCATTAAAATCGATCAAGTCGTATGTCTGGGCGGCCTCGACATATGGCAGCAAGAGGGCCAGGTGGCCCCACTGCGAGATCGTCGAACCATCGGCATATTTGCCTTTTTGTCGGCCTAGCGGGAACTTTTTCCGCGCCGATTCATAATTCAACGCGGCGAGCGCGAGCTGGTGAAGATTGTTCGTGCATTGGGTCCGCCGCGCCGCCTCGCGCGCCGCTTGGATCGCGGGCAGCAAAAGCGCCACCAGGATACCAATGATCGCAATGACAACGAGCAGTTCCACAAGCGTAAAGCCTCGCCGCGCAAGCATTCGCCGTCCGAGGCTGTGCTTTTCTGTACTTACATAGTTCAAAACTTGAACCGTCCTCATGATCGAGTTCGTCGGAGCCCCCGACTTCCGATAAGCGAAACAAAAAATGGGGAAATAAGGCACAGTAAAATAAGCGTTGCCGGTTCGGGCACTGCCGCGGAGCCGAGCGAGCTACCACTGCCGAGATTTGATTCGCCGAAATGGGTGCGCCACGTGTTGTAACCATCCGGGGTGCCGCCGTGGGCAGCGGGATCTTTGCGCCAGAGTACGTAATCGGCCGCGTCCACCTTTCCGTCGTTGTTATAGTCGCCCGCAAATTGGGAGGCGGTGACGACCAGGTCGACCGACGTCCCGGCAACATTATTCATCAAACTGAACGCGAAGCCGGCGGGCCCCGTTGGCGTGCCGAGATTGGCAACGTCGCCCATGAGTGTGCCCGCGTAGTCGATGAGCGTGTAGGTACCGGCAGCCAGACCGCCGGCATCCGTCAAGACGACCGAACCACCGTTGATCGTCAGACCATCGGAGACGGTCACATTCAACAATTCGCTCGTGACACCCGGCGAGCCAGGTGCACCGAGTGCGAAATCCAATTCTGAATCTGCCTCTGTGGTAAGCGACCCGACATCAAGCGATTCATCGCTGGAACCCGGTGAGCCCGCCGTGATGTGACCGCCGGCATTAACCGTAACCAAGCCGGAAATCGCTCCCGTTCCGCCGAGCGTACCCGCATTCACGTTTACGTTTCCGGTGCCGGTGGCCGAGCCGCTGGTATTATTCGCCAGCAACGTGCCATCGGTAATGGTCGTGTCTCCGCCGTATGTATTGGCATTGGTAAGGGCCAAGGTGCCGGCCAGGTTTTTCTTCAGGGCGCTGAACGTGAGCGTCCCGGTGATGACGCCGCTAATCGTGGCATCGATAGGAGCGCTGCCGTCTCTTACCGCAATGGAGCGCTCCGCATTGGCGAGGTCGATTCCATTCTGGAAGTCGATCATGCCGTCGGAGTTATCGGCAGACAACAGGAGGGAACCACCGTTACCGTCCAGGAATCCACCGCTGCCCCAGATGACCGTATCGGGAACCGCGTTGCCGCCCAGGTTGACGACTCGATCACCGCCGTACGCCGCAAAACCGCCTTGCCTGGCGATACGTACCTGGCCGCTGCCCGTGCCCAAGGAGCGTGTAAAGGTCGGGTTGTCGATCCCCAGTCCCAAAATGTTGTTGCCCTTAGCATTGGAGAAAAGCAAATTGCCTGGCCCCAATGCATTCGCGTTGTCCAAAATAACGATTACGCCGTCGCGAATTTCTGTGGTGCCCGTGTAAGTGCTCGCACCGGTCAGGCGTACGGTGCCACCTAGGTTGTTGGAGTTTGGATCACCCCAAAAAACCAAACCTGCACCGCTCGATGTGATGCCGCCGCTGATGATGGCGTCGGTAGCCGCCGAACCATTTGAGGCACGGATGTTTTGACTTCCGGTACTGCCCAGATCGAGCGGATTCACAAAGGTGATCGTTTTATCCGCAGCGGCGTTCCCGAGCACCAAAATATTGGGGCTGAAGCCGCTGGAACCCCAGGTGACCGATGCACCACTGCCACCTATGTTTACCGAGCGATCTTCGACGAATGCAGCCCAGCCGCTTTGCACTGCATGATTTGCGGCGGCATTCGCGGGCATCTGAAATTGATCGGGGCCGGTTCCGATACTCCGCGTGAAGTCGTCGGACCGCAAGCCGAGCACCGATGAGTGCGTGAACACGATGTTACTCGTGCCCCCTGTGGCGCCGATACCGCCGGGAATGGCGTTCGTATTGTTAAGTCGGACGACCAGGAAGTTGCTGCTGTCGGTGCCGGCAAGCACCGTCGAACCAGAGTAGTTATTGCTGCCGCTAAGGGCTACCACGCCGCTCCCGCTGCTTCCCGCGCCGACACGCGTGATGTTTAAATCGCCGGTGCCGGAAATAGCGTTCATCAGCTGCAAACCGTTATCATCGCTCTGAACGACTGACATGCCGGCGGTGAATGAGATCGGCGCAGTGATCACGGTGGCGCCGGTGCCGCCACTAGCCGCCGTCGAGTTCGTCAACGTCGCCGTTCCGCCGTCGAAGGTTAGCGAGCCGGACGTGCCCTCGTCGATCGTGGTGACCGCGGTACCAGTGGATGCCTTAAGGATATCTAAGGAGCCAACCGTGATCGGCACGTTCAAGCTAACCGTCAAATCGCCCGTGGCAGCCGGAATCGTGGCCGCAGCGCCCGTAGCGTTGGGGAATGGTGGCGGCGACCAGTTGGCATCATCATTCCAATCAGCAGCACCGCTGGTAGGAACGAAAGTCGTTTGAGACGAGGCGCTTCGCACCGCGATCAGACTCGTCGCGATAATTGCCAGGACACCCCACAACGTGGTCCGTGAAAAATAGCCATTCAACATTTGGGTCCCTCGATGATTGCTGCCGTGGATTGGCGCCCCCTCTTTCGATCTTTGGTGCGCCACACACCGCGTCCCCGGAAATAAGTAGTTCTGCAACAATTAGCGAACCTCACCTTGTCCCGCCACGGATGGCATTATCGCATTGCACAATCGATTGTGCAAACAGTTTTTCAAATTTTTTGCTCAAAACAGGAACCCTGGCGAGGCGCGGTGTGGCACGTCGCCTCTTGCGGCTTTTTAGGACGGCTTTTTAGCCCGAAAGGTAATGCCCCGTACGGTCCTACCCAGAACAGATGAACCCACACTGGATGGCGGAAAGCGATCGGCGGCGACTGCCCCGGCGCCGCCGATCCGTGACCCAAATGCTGGTCTCTTTCACCGACAAGGTTGCTGTGACGAAAACCTACTCAGTAGTTTCACAGATAATCGCTAATCACTCGCTAACGAACTCTAATCCATATAAAACCGGCGTGACTGATGTTGCTCGGTGGTACTATCGATGGCTGCGCTGTCGAAGAGCTCCCAGCCCGACGCGTAGCAACATTATGCAACTGCTGTCGATTGCCAATCCCGAAGGGATTGAATCATTCAGCCTGGGGTTGGGCGCGAAGCGACCTACTCCAGGTTTCGAGTCGCAAACGGGACAACGCTGAAGGCGTTCAGTTTTTCAATTTGTAGCCGCCGTGGCCTTCTTTGGAGACACGACGCGCATTTTCACGGGCCAATCTGGCGAATCGGTCCGGGCCGTGCGGAAATAGTCCTTGAATTTGGCGACGATGTCGGGATGTTGCTTGGCTACGTCGTGCTCCTCGCCGGCGTCTTTCGACAAGTCATACAGCCCAATTGCGCCAGTCTTCGGATTTCGCAGCGCCTTCCACTTGTTCCATCGGGCGCTCTGGGCCACCAGTCCGTTGTGGTCGAATTCCCAATACATGAATCGGTCCGCAAGCTCCGGCTGCTTGCTGCCCAACAGCGTCGGTGAAAAATCGAGGCCGTCAATCCCAGCGGGAGCCGTGCCGCCGCCGAGCGCCGCCAGTGTGGGCATCACGTCGGCAAAGTACACCGGTGAGTCGGTCGTTTTGCCGGCCGGCACGTGGCCCGGCCAACGGGCGATCATCGGCTCGCGGATGCCGCCTTCGGTCACTCCACCCTTGTAGCCGCGGAATGGGCCGTTGGAGTCGAAGAAGTCGGGATTGAATCCGCCTTCATGATGCGGGCCATTATCCGATGTAAAGATGACGAGCGTATTGTCGTCGAGCTTCAATTCGCGGAGCAAATCGAACAGCCGGCCGATGTACCCATCCAGTCGCGTGACCATCGCCGCGTATCCCTTTTGCGGCTCCGGCCAATCTTCATTGGCATAC
>DASZZA010000108.1:0-6209 GCA_035545135.1 Lacipirellulaceae bacterium
CCAGTTCTCCACAAGATCGCCGAGGGCGGATCGGCAGCGTTTTACCAAGGTGACATCGCGCGGACCATCGTTCGACACGTGCAGTCGCATGGAGGAATCCTTTCCGAGCGCGACTTTAGTGAGTATCGCGCCCAAGACGTCGCGCCCCTGGCCATCGACTATCGCGGCTTCGATGTTTATACGCCGCCTCCTCCCGCCGGCGGACTTACCACGCTCCAAATCCTCCAGACGCTTAAACATTTCGACATTGCAGCAATGAAGCCGTGGGGTGCGCCGTATTTCGATCTTCTCGCGCAAGCGACTCGGCTTTGCTGGCAGGAGCGGGTGATGGCGTTGGGCGACCCAGATTTCATCGAAATCCCGCTCCACGAAATGCTCTCTGAACAGCGTGCCGTCGATCGAGCGCAACGCATCCAGTGTCGTGACGCAGGCACTCCGTTGCCCTCGCCGACCGACCGCCCTTGTACGGCCAATGTGTCGATCATCGACAGCCAGCGTAACGCTGTTTCGATCACGGCCACTCAGGGTGTTTACTTTGGATCGCAGATGGTAATCCCCGGCCTCGGTCTTGTCATGAACCACGGCATGAGCCGCTTCGACTACGCTCCGCCAGCCAATCATCCCAATCTCCCGAGTCCCGGCAAGCGCATGCAGCACAATATGGCGCCCACGATGGTGCTCAAGGACGTCCAGCCTCGCTTCGTCGTCGGCCTGCCCGGCGGAATTCGAATCATCTCGGTAACAGCGCAACTCGCGATCGATTTGATCGACTTCGGCGCTACGGCCCAAGAGGCAGTTCGCGCTCCGCGGATCGACGCGCAAAACGAACAGCCGATCATCGTCTCCTCGGCCGTTTCCGACGAGGTGATGAACGAGCTACGTGCCTTGGGAAATGACGTCGCGCGCGGTCAGCTCGAGGGTCCTCCCATGGAAGTCGGCGGCATGGCCAACGCACTGGCATTTGACCCAGAAACCGGCAAACTGCAAGCGGCATCCCAGGGATCGGGGGAGTTCGCGATCGTGGTATGATAATCCAGCCGTTGCAGAGCCCAACTTCGGACGTTTAATGCGGGTAAGCGCCCCATGACATCGAACGTGAATACAGGACCCGAAAGCATTCGAATCACGCGTGTAACCGACCGCGATATCCCAGCGCTGTGGAGGATGGCCAATCGTGAAGCCGAATACGAACGCATGTCCGACAGCTTCACCGCCACCGAGCAAACCCTGAAAGAAGCGCTTTGTGCCCAGCGACCCGCCGCCGAAGCGATCATTGCTCGGGTTGGCGAGGAACCAGTCGGTTTTTCCGTCTGCTACCCCACGTTTTCCACGTTTTCCGCACGGTGGGGGCTTTATATGGAAGATCTTTTCGTTGAAGAGAAGTGGCGTGGCCATGGCATTGGCTACAAACTTCTCGCCCACGTCGCCGCCATTGCATTAGAGCGCGGCTATCACGCGGTTAATTGGAGCGTCTTCAAATGGAATGTAAGCGCCATCGGCTTTTACCATCGTATCGGCGGCCAGCGGCTCGATGCGTGGGACCATTTCTCGCTCACCGGCGAGGCGCTGCGCGACCTGGCACAAAGGACGTGAGGTCGCCAAATGCCGTCTCCGTCCGATGCAGTGCATCTCAACACGTATGACCTGGCAGTTTTTGCCGTCTACATGATTATTACGCTTGGCGTCGGTTTCTGGGCGGCGCGCGGCAAGCGGTCCAAACCGAAGGAGTATTTCCTCGGCGGCAAAACAATGCCTTGGTTCGTGGTCGGCGCCTCGATGTTCGCCACCAATGTATCGTCCGAGCATTTCATCGCGAACGTGGGCGCCGCCTATAACCACGGCATCGTTCCGGCCACCGGCGGTTGGCAAGCCTGGTGTACTTATTCGCTTTTGATCTGGATATTTCTCCCGTACTATATCCGCAGCGGTATTTACACCATGCCGGAGTTCCTGGAGAAGCGCTACAACGCAACCTGTCGATATATCTTCGCCGTTGCGCTGGTCGTCGGCTATATATTGGGAATTATCGCCGCCTCACTCTACGCCGGCGGGGTTACACTCAATAGCCTCTTTGGCCTCAAAGAAGTGTGGGGCATTCTTCTCTTCGGCATTGCCACCGGCGCCTACACCGTGTACGGCGGACTGGCCTCCGCCGCCTGGACTGATTTTCTCCAGATGATTGTCCTCCTACTGGCCGGCATCATGGTGCCGATCGTCGGGCTGATGAAAATCGGCGGCTTTGGCACGCTGTTTCGCGATCATCCGGAGAAGATGCAGATTTTCCTCCCGATGAATCATCCCGTATTTCCATTCACGGGAGTGCTGACCGGCTTTCTTACCGTAGGGATCTGGTATTCGTGTACTTCGCAGCACATCGTGCAGCGAGTCCTCTCCGCGAAGGACGAATGGCACGCCCGCACCGGCGTTGTTTGCGCCGGGTTCCTCCACCTGATTGGGCCCTTCTTTTTTGTCGTCCCAGGCCTGATTGCATTTCACCTTTATCCGCACCTGAAACAGCCCGACAGCGCCTACCTTACGTTGGTCAAACAATTCATCCCGACTGGTCTCAAAGGGCTGATACTGGCGGGCGTCGCCGCCGCGCTCATGTCTACTCTCTCCTCGGTGCTCAATTCCGCGTCCACGCTGGTGACGATCGATCTCTACAGGAAATACCGCGAACTGTTGCCGTTGCTGATTTCGGTTTGCCGTCGCCCTCTCACGGCGTTTGATGTCTGCCGAGAGTTTCGCGAGAGCCGAATTGCGCCGCACTCGCGGGCCTCGATGAGCGGCGCCGACGGGGAGGAAACAACGGTTGTGACTGCCGAATCTCAGCGCAACGACCATCGCGAAGTGCTCGTCGGTCAGATCAGCGGCATTATCATGCTCATCCTTAGCATCCTCACCGCGCTGGAATTCCTGCGGGAAGTTCGCGCCGGCGGCAACATTGTATCGCTGTTCGTCCTGATCCAGAACATCTTCTACTATATCGCTCCGCCTTTTGCCGTTATCTTCACGCTCGGCATACTTTGGCGCCGCGCCAACGGCAAGGCGGCGGTCGTCACCATCTTCGCCGGCTTTGCTTTCACCGTTCTGCTGGAGCATGTGATCATTCCCCATGTCGAGTTCTTGCAAGAGTACAACGACCGCTATTACCACCGCGCGCTTTTGGCCTGGATTTTCTGCATGCTCACGATGATCATCACGTCGCTGCTCACCCAGCCTCCGCCCCCCGAGAAGACCGACGGCATCATCTGGAATCCGCGCTACGCCCGCCTTCCCGAAGACTTGCGGAAGCGCTACAGCGGCATTAAGGATTTCCGCATCTGGTGGGCACTTTTCGTCATTATCATGGGAGGCCTATACTGCGCCTTCCTAGTGTTCCGTTTGAAACATCCCATCAACATGATCAACGGCTGGCCGCGCAGCACATTAAGATAATCGAAACACAAATGACACAACGCTATTTCGATCACGAAGACTTGGCGATGCTCAAAGAGGTTCTCGACGCCAACGTTCCCAGCGCCATCGACGGCCAGTGGACGCGCCGACTGCAAAAGGAATTCGCCGTTGCTACCGAATCGAAATTTGCGGTCGCCGTGAACAGTGGCATGAGCGCGCTCCACGCTTGCCTTGCCGCCGCTGACGCCTCGGTGGGCGATGAAGTCATCTGCGACCCGATGGTCCAATTTGGCGCCGTGGCCTGCTTCTACAACAACGCCGTCCCCGTCTTTGCCGACGTAAGGCGCGATACCCATAACGTCGACCCCCAATCCATCCGCAGCCGCATCACCGAGCGAACGCGGGCCATCCTCTGCACTCACCTGTGGGGCCTGCCCTGCGACATGGATGAGATCATGGCCATCGCCCGCGAACACAATCTTTACGTGATCGAAGACAACGCCCACGCACTTTTCGCCCGCTATAAAGGCCGCATGACGGGCAACCTGGGTCACATGGCAGAGTACAGCCTGCAGGCGGCCAAACAGCTTGCTACCGGTGACGGCGGAATGATGACTACCAACGACGAGCGCTTGCACGAGCGGCTCATCGCTTATTCCGGCGTCCGCGGAATGGCCACGTTTCCCGAGTTGATGTGGAATTACCGGATGAGCGAGTTGGTGGCGGCGGTCGCGATCGTGCAACTCCGGCGCGCACATAAATACGTTGAAGAGGGCATCGCAGCCGGCAAGCTGTACACCGACGCGGTTTCCGACATTCCGTGGCTTCGCCCTCAGCATACGCCGCCAGATCGAACGAATACGTATCACCTCTGGGCAGCCACCTTCGAAGGTGACAAGCATGGCATCAAGCGCGACGACTTTGCCCGCGAACTCGATGCCGTAAAAATCAAAGGCAACTTCGGCTTGGGCTATATCCAGAAGCCCGCCTACCTGCACGACGTCATACGGAAACCCCTGGCGTACAAGCACGGCTGTCCCATTCGGCCACCATATTACACCGGCAATAACGCGCGTTACGAACCGGGCCTTTGCCCAGTCGCCGAGGACCTCATGCCGCGCCTGATCCTTATTTCCACGGTCGGCACCCCCGACGACCACCGTCGCAACGCGGACGCGCTCCGCAAAGCGTGTCTCACGTGCATGTAGAAGCTGTACCCGCTTGGCTTTGATACGATTTCCGAACAGAGGTACCCATGGATCTTTGCATCAGTTACTGGTCAATCAAAGGCGGCCTGGAGAACGAGCGCCCCGTCGAAGAAGCCATTCTCGAAGCCAAGTCCGCGGGCTTTGACGGCCTGGAGCTGGCCATCGGAACCACTGGTGTTCTCACGCCGGACACCGACCAGAAGACGATGGAGTCCTACCGAAAGCTCGGCGAAAAGCATCGCATCAAGCTCGAAACATTTGCGTGCGCGTTGACATGGCAATACAGCCCGACGCATCCCGACCCCGAAGTTCGCCGCAAGGCGATTCAGGTCCATGCTGCCGCGATCCAGCGCGCCGCTTGGCTTGGTGCACGGGCCATGCTCATGATTCCGGGGGCGGTTAAAATCCCCTGGGACGATGCCTACCAACCAGTGCGTTACGATGCGGCCGTAAACTGGGCACGCGAAGCGGTGTTCGAATTAGTGGAAGTCGCCCAGCGAGTCGGCGTCGACCTGTGCGTCGAAAACGTTTGGAACGGCATGTTCTATTCGCCGCTTGAATTTACTCAATTCATCGACTCCATCGGCACGACTGACCACTTCGGAGTGTATTTTGATGTGGGCAACGTGCTTGGTTACCATCAGTATCCACCACATTGGATCGAATTGCTTGGGAAACGCATTCGCCGCGTGCACATCAAGGACTTCAAAAACTCTGTCGGCAACATCACGGGATTCTGCGATTTGTTGGCCGGCGACGTCCCTTGGAAACAATCCATGGCCGAACTACGCAAAATCGGCTACGACAAAACACTTGTCGCCGAAATGATGCCCCCCGATCCGACGCTCCTGAAGCGCACGCACGATGCGATGCTCAAGATCGTACAGATGTAAATGTGCGAACGCGGCGGCGTTGTTACCAGATAGATCGTTTAGCATCGAAGATGCGAGCATTTTATTCAGCCGCCCTATTCGTCGAGTCGCTTCGAAATTGAATCCAGCTCGTTTGGGTCACAAGATGATCGAGCGAGGCAAAGGAGATATGGGTATTAGTTGCGTATTTTGGGGTGTTATTCGCGGGGAACGTGGCCAGCGTGGCATCGCCAATCAGAAACACGTCGAAGTCGTTCGATAAGTTCTCATAACCCGCGGTCGTCTTGCAGAAGCACATGTCGGTAGCGTACCCGGCCAGTAGCACATGCTGAATGTCATGTTGCTTAAGAAAGTCTCGCAGCGCAGGATAACCGTCTGCATCGTAGACGACGACGTCGGTGGGTGCGACGGTAATCGCATCGACAATCGGAATCGGCAGCTGCCAGTATCCCGCGCCTTCGTATTTAGGCCCGGCATCAATTCCAGGGAACTGACGAAAATAATCCTTCACGGTCGACGAGCGAGACAGGTTCAACCTCGCCGGAACTGGTGCGCCTCGGTAGGGAAAGCTGTTGAGGATTTGTTTCAACTCGCGGCGGCCATCTGCGCGCTCGGTCTCGGTCGGCGTCTTGCGGATCGAGCGATAAAGCTTGGCCTGAACTGGTTGCTCGTGTTGCGGCAGGCTATACATCACGAATCCGACGCGGCCGCGCTGCCTTTTCAAAAGCGG
>DASZZA010000109.1:0-2896 GCA_035545135.1 Lacipirellulaceae bacterium
GACGATTGAGACGACGCGCCGCCACGGCAACGATTGCCGTTCGGGGTGTCATTGGCCCTTTCGAACCGAAAGCCCCTCCGACGTAGGGACTGACAACCCGCACATTTGTCTGGTCAATTTGCAGTTGTTTCGCAACGGCAGCTCTAAAGCCATAAACATTCTGCGTCGGCTCGTAGACGATCAGCTGGTCGTCAAGCCAGGCGCACGTGGTGGAGAAAAGCTCGATCGGATTGTGGGTTTCGGCAGCAGTTGAATACTCGGCCTCCAACTTGATCGGCGCGGCATCATACGCGGACTGGAAGTTTCCGGAGTTTGGGTCTTCGGGATACATTGGACTGACCCCGGCCGCCGAAATCGTTTCGACACCGGCTGAGTCGAGCGTAGCGCTGGCTTGTTTTTCGGAATAAGTCACGCGAACAAGATCAGCACCACGCGATGCTGCTTCAAAAGTGTCGCCGACCACGAGCGCCACGATCTGTCCATCGTGCACGATCGCCTTCTCGTGCAACGGTCCAAGAGATGTCGATGTCGCGTTCTCGTAAACCGGCTTCTTAACGCCGACCATGTCTCCGTAGCTTATAACTCCGAGGACACCGGGAACCGCTTTCGCCTCGGCAAAATCTGCTTCTTGAACCTCTCCGCGAGAAATCGAGCTTGTAACGAGAACACCGAACGCCAGATTGTTGAGCGGAATGTCCGCCGAATACGGCGCTTCACCGGTAACTTTCAATCGCGCATCGATACGCGGCGCAGGCTCGCCTCGATTCTTCCGTGGTTCCGGCGCGGCTGTCGGCATGTCAAACCTTCATTTCCTTGGCTTCGCGCAGCGCCCGCACGACCGTCGCCTTGCCGAGCGGAATCTTGAACGCATTGTGTTCACGCGGCTCCGCGCCGGCAAACGCCAGATCGGCAGCTCTGTGTGCAGCTTCATCATCCAGAACTTTGCCACGCAAAGCTTCCTCGGCCTCCAATGCTCGCCAGGGAATCGTTGCGACGCCGCCCAATGCGATACGCACGTCACGAACGGTATCGGCCTCGAGATCGAGAGCGAGCGCAACCGAGGCCAGCGCAAATTGATAGGATTGCCGATCACGAATTTTAAGATACCGCGATCGGCGCGTGTGCCGGCCAGCCGGTACGTTGATAAAGGTCACAAGCTCACTTGGCTCGAGCGTTGTTTCGATATTTGGTGTGTCGCGGGGCAAGCGATGTAACTTCGAAAATGAAATTTTCCGATGCCCGCGCGGGCCAGCGATCTCGATGGTTGCATCCAGCGCGATGAGGGCCTGTGCAAAGTCGCCGTGGTAGGTGGCGATGCAAGCGGGCCCGCCGCCGAGAACAGCATGCTCACGGTTCACCCCGTCGAAGGCCGCGCAACCGGAGCCAGGGTTGCGCTTGTTGCATGGCCAGGACGTTTCGCGAAAATATTCGCACCGCGTCTTTTGCAAGATATTGCCGCCCAGGCTCGCCATGTTTCGAATCTGCTGGCTGGCAGCCAGCATCAAACTTTCCGCGATCACCGGATAATCGCGTTTGATCAGAGGATGGTCCTGAGCTTCGGCCATGCGGACCAGAGCACCGAGCCGCAATCCGCCATCCGTCACCTCAATGCGGCCGTGCTCGCTTTTCGCGAGGGCATTGATATCGACGAGTTGGTCTGGCTGAAGCACATTGAGCTTCATGTAGTCGAGCATATTGGTGCCGCCGGCGATAAATTGAGCGCCCGCACGCTGCGATGCGGCCGCATCAATGGCATCCGCGGAGCTTTGCGCTCTATAAAATGCAAAAGGCTTCATCAGGCCTTTTCCGTTTTCTCTTTTGCCTGTTTCACGGCAGCGACAATGTTGGGGTATGCGGCACAGCGGCAGAGATTACCGCTCATGAATTCGCGAATTGCGGCATCGTCCGCAGCATGCCCCTCGGCGATGCAAGCAACCGCGGACATAATTTGTCCGGGAGTGCAATAACCGCATTGGAAGGCATCGTTGTCGATAAACGCCTGTTGCACAGGATGTAACGTGCCGTCTGGACCTGCGAGCCCTTCTATGGTCGTGACGTCGTGCCCTTCGGCCATCACTGCTAGCGTCAGACATGAGAGGACGCGCTTGCCATCGATGTGCACCGTGCACGCACCGCATTGTCCGTGGTCGCAGCCTTTTTTCGTACCCGTCAAACCGGCATGATCCCGGATCGCGTCGAGCAAGGTCGTCCTTGTGTCGATCGCAAGTCTGTAAGCTTTCTTGTTGATGTGAAGTGCGATGGCTTCGGCCTGGTCAGCAGGTGTCGACCGCAGCCGGGCTGAGACCGCTGCATTGCGCAATGGAATGAGCGGCATCGAGGCGGCCACGGCGCTTCCCGCCATAAACAGTCGCCGGGAGCAGCCGTTTTCTCGCGCGGGTTCTGCCGGAGGAGTCTTTTCCAAATTGGTGCTCCTAATCGCAGGACTAAGGAGCAAACTTCGCGACCGATTGTGAGTTCCTAAAAAGTTGTGGCGACCGGCAAGTCAGTCGACATACTCCTTCGAACGCAAATAGAGGGCGCGCAGCTACTTCAAGAGAAGACATGGAGGCGAGCGGGTAGCCGCTATTCGTAGCTGCGGCCTTCACGGTTTGCACCGCCGCGGGAACTCTTGAGTTTCAAATATAGGATCGTTGCCAGAAGTGTGACGCTGATGCCGTTTGCGGCGATGATCACAATATCGTTGCGAAAAAATCCATACAGAACCCAGAGAGATAAACCGCACATCAGAACGATCAGCATTCGCAATGATAGATCGTCAGTCTGGCCGGTCGCCCAGCTCTTTTGCAGTTGAGGAATGTATGAGGCCGTCGTGCAGATGGCGGCCACGATCCCTACAAACGTGTCGAGGGAAGGCAAAACAAATGTCTCCGCTGGA
>DASZZA010000110.1:0-7871 GCA_035545135.1 Lacipirellulaceae bacterium
CCTGCTTACGGTCTGTTTCCTTCACTATGGATTGGGACTCCTAGGGGTTTGCCGCGTGGCAGACATTCGTACCTGCCGGAGCAGTTCTCCATTCTGGCAGGAGAGTCTTGCTGGCAGACAGGCATGCCTGCCACATTTTCCTGTTCCATTATACCTCGCTGTCAAGAGGTGTGGACGGTAGAAGACGACACTCCCACGATGCGTGGGGTTCGCGAGAGTTGTCGGCTGGGCGTCGAGCGGTGCGTCGCGAATGGGAGACCGGGGCGATAAGCAAAAGGCGGCTGTGCGGCGGCCTCGTACTCTTACACACGAAGTGATTGTTGTATGTCGTTTCGGCACGGGGATCACCACGTGTACTCAAGACCGACATGCCCACCGTAGTAGAACAGGTCTCCGTTGTCGTCGACGAACGGGACGCGCGTTCCCTGGTTGCCGTACGGTGAAGTCTCATTGAAATTGTCGCCAGCCAGCACTAATTCGTTAAGAAACAGTACTTCGTAGCCGGCTCGTAGTGAAAGGCTGGGAAAGAGGTCGGCCACCAGGTCGACGCTGGCTTCGCCGATGAACGCGGGGTGATCGCTGGTGAACTGTTCGAACAGCGAACCCGGCTCAACGAGCGGCGGCGTTGTAAAAACGTGATTAGTAAGCTTGGAGTGATTGTTGTAGATGCCCACCTTTCCTTCGCTGCCGATGCGGAGACCTTGCGTCAAGGCGATCCAAATATCGCCGCCCGTTTGAAAGCCGGCTAAGTCGTTATTGCAGTTTTCCGCATATCTGAGTCCGGCGAGAGGATTGGTCGTGCCGGGAAGGGGCATCGAGCCGAGACTGGTGAAATTAAAGTCTTCGTTCACTCGTGTGTATCGGAAGCCGGCGAGCAGCGTACCCGACACACGTGGAATGTACCCTAGCCAGTATCGGCGGTAGCTGATTTCGGCGGTTTGCAGATCGGACTGGAAGGAGATGCTCTGGGTGTTCGCCTGCTCGGTTTCGGGAAACGGGTTGTTAACGCCGCTTACGGTGTTCGGGTTGGTGCCAAAGAGCCCGGAGCCCGGCGCGGGGCGGGAAAACAGCGAGTAGAGGTTGCCGGGATTTTCCGCGTCAGTGACCGATGCGCTGGCGTTCCAATCGAAAATCCCCGTGTAGCCAAACTCGACAACTGAGAATGGGCAGATGTCGTATCGACCCATGATGCGAAAGCCCCAGTTGGGCTCGTCGAGATTCGACGATTGCTGACCACTCACGTCGGGATTATTGCCGGTGATTTGCATCAGGTTCTGTTTAAAATTGTCCTCGTTGGAGTTCAAATCTCTACTTGAGAGCACAACGGGGCCACCGACGTTTAGCGCGGTGAAGTCAACGTTCTTATCGAAGCCCTTGTCGCGGCGCATGAAGACGGTTTCGGCGCGGATATCCCAGTAGTGAGGCCCACGCTGATCGACCAGGTCTCCTTGGATACCGGTATCGTTCATCAAGTCGTAGCCGATCGGCGGGTCGGTGCCGCCGGCGCCCATAGGACAGGAGCCCATGAATCCGCCACCGCACATGGAACCGCCGCATGTACCATCTCCGCACGGACCGTACGGTGCACATTGTCCGTCGGAATCAGAGCAGCAGCACTCGCCGCATGGATCGCAATAGCCAGCAGGCACAACCATCGGGTTGCCGTTGGCGTCGACGTATGGCCGAGCCGGCACCGCCATTCCGTCTGTGGGCACCGTGTAGATGGCCTGAACGGCGCCCTGCCCATCGGTTGACCGGCTGGCGTCAAACGCCGCAGTGCGATACTGGCCAAAACTGGCCGTGGGCAACATTGCGATGGCTGCGGCCGCAGCGAACAGAGCAACAATGGCTGTGGTTTGCGATCGGGCAATAGGTCCAATTCGCATCGTAATCCCCCCAAAACGTTGCCGGGCGCGACGTGAATCGCGGGACGTCGCCGGAACGCTCAATTACCGGAACGGCGAGGCGCCTCTCGGAAAGAGTGGCTGCCGATGCCGAGCGGCACGATCGAGACAAGATTCAAAATGAGTTTGCCTTAGCTTGGCTGTGGGACTGACGGCCACGGTTATTGCGGTGCGTGGACAGCGGTCCTCGGAACAGACTATCGGACCGCTACCGGAGGAAAAGCCAGAGGTTCCAGCAAATACCGAATAGCTTTCCCAAGGTGCCCACGTTCGCGTTGCAATCTGGGATAGGTTCTCGACGCCAGCAGAAAGGGCACTGCAACTGAACGGATGCAAATCCTTATTTTGCAGTGAGATAGACACTTAGGCACCGTTTCGGGGAGTGGCTATCGCGGTCGGGTTCCGCTGAGGCCCGCATTCAGCGGCACTCTGAAAAATGCGATAATTTTCGGAACCGAGCTTCATCGGACGTGACAAAATGCTTGTCTTCCAATCGTGCAGCGTGTTCGATGCAAATGGTTTGACGCTGTTTTTCGGCCATATTACGATGGATAGGTTGAATCGGCCGCAGCGATAGCATCGAGCTTTTCGATTGGGCGGGCGATAAGGGCCAGGGAGTGAATTCAAGGTGCGCGCAGCCAGGGGGTATGGCCGCTGTGCAGCAGAGCGTGCGGAGATCGGTAGTTCCGGCGCCGTTTCACTTCCATTGCATATGAGATCTCAAATTCTGTTTGCCGGGAGCGTGCGATCGGAACCGCGCGGCCTGGGGTTTCCCAATGATGGGGTGTCGGCGGGCAATTGAAACCTGAGAAGGGGAATCTGTCGTGAAGAGACGCACCCGGATGAGTCATCGACGCCATGGTTCGCGCAGTCGTAAAGCGCTTGGCTTACTGGCGAGCCAAACACAGCGCAAACGCAAGTCGTGGACGTTTGAACGACTGGAAGATCGGCTGGTGTTCTCGGTCGCGCCGAACGACTTTCAAGTAGTGAGTTTCTCGAATCAGACTCCTGAAGGCGCTGCGCTGACGTTGGCCGATGAATTGAGTTGGATGCAGGCTCAAGCGGCGAGTGCATCGGGCCAAAGCGTTGATCCGATGTCTGCCATCAAGTACGCGCCGATGTCGTTGCCGAACGATCCCTATTTTCCAAATGTGAGCGATCCGAGCCAGCCATACACGCAATGGAATTTGCTGAACATTGGTCAAATCGTAAGCCAGCCCGATTTGCAAAACCTGTTTGGCGCGCCTGGGCAAGATCTTAATGTCGTGCCTGCGTGGAACTTCACGGATGCTGATGGGAACCCCATCAACGGCAAAGGTGTGACGGTGGCGGTCATCGACACGGGTGTGCAGCTGTTTCATCCTGATCTTGCGGCTAATATCAGTCCAACGCTTCGGTTCAATTCGTCTAACGGGACGAACAGTGTCAGTCCGGACTTGCTTAGCACCGAGGGATTCCACGGCACCGCAGTGGCGGGCATCATCGGGGCGGTGGCGAACAATGGGATCGGGGGCGTCGGCGTTGCGCCCGGGGTTACGATCGTGCCGATCAAAGCAGACCAGACCGACGCACTGGGGAACAACGGCTTCAGTGATCTATCATTGCAGAACGCCCTGCTATACGCGCTTGAAAACAACGTCGACATCACCAACAACAGCTTAGGTCCGCCAGGCCGGCTAGCGGTTCCTATTGATTCGACGTTTCTGGAGATACTCCGCGATTCGGTAATTTATGGTCGAAACGGCCTGGGCATGATCAATGTTTATGCTTCCGGGAATGATGGAGCGGCGGGATATTTCGGCCAAGGTTTCCCGAGTCTCGGTGATTGGTCGAGCGCGAGCTACAATCCGCTCGTAAACTCTCGCTATACGATCGGCGTGGGCGCTGTAGATCACGACGGACTCTATAACAATGCGGACGGCACTTATACGTCATATCCGGAATCCGGGCCGTCGGTGCTCGTCGTGGCTCCGACCGGATCGAGCGTCCTTGGCGCAACGAATATCGGCGACGATGACGGTTATGGGAGCGGCATCACGACTACGGACCTGGTAGGCGATTTCGGGCTCAACGCTGCGCCGTTGCCGAGCGGTTTTGATCCGGATCGAGATTTCTTGCCCAATCCGGATTACACGTCGCGGATGAACGGAACGTCCGCAGCTGCGCCAGAGGTTTCCGGTGTCATCGCACTGATGCTCCAGGCAAATCCGAATCTCACGTACCGCGACGTAGAGGAAATCCTCGTCCGCAGCTCGCGCCAGAATGCCGAGTTTGAGTCTCCGACGACGGCTGCCCTAGGAACAACGCTTCCCTCGAAAGTGACTTGGCAGACAAATCAAGTCGGGCCATTTCGCAATCCGGATGTTCATCCAAACTTCGGCATCGATCCATTTTATACCGATCCGATTACCGCGCACTTCGATCCGATTGCTGATCCGAGTTTTTATCCCGAATTTAAAGTCGCAGGTTCGAGCAATTTTTTGAATGAGTTTGCACCCGATACGAACGACCAAAGCCGGCAGCTTTTCAGTACCTACGAGCCGGAGCCGGCCTTATTTACAAACGGCGCGGGATACACGGTAAGCCAAGGATACGGCACCTATGGGGAGCAGATCGGTTTCGCGCACGGCGTGGTTGATGCGGCCGAAGCCGTTTATATGGCGCAGCATTGGAATGAACTGAAACAAAACATCGCCCCCAATACGGAGTTGACGTACACGACGTCTTTGGTCAGCCTGGGTGCCGATTTTCATATTCCCGCGGCAGAGAAGGGAGCCGCTCCTCCAGGCGGCGACGAAATCCTCATACCCGGCGGTCTCGGCGGCATTTCGGGGTTCGCGCCTTATTGGGATCAGTATTTCGCCGACACGCCATTTGATAATTACACCGGCAAAGTTGACTCGGATCGGGGATTCTCGTATGTCGATTTTGCGGTGCCGCCTAGTCAGCAGATGGACGTGGAATGGGTGGAAGTAAAAGTCGATCTGTCCGGCGAGGGCGCTACGAGCGCAGAAGGCCTCAACGCCCTGCGGATCATGCTCGCGTCGCCAGACGGAACACAGAGTGAGCTAAACAACTACTACGTGTCGCCGAGTTGGGCGCCCGATGCAAGACAGCCGAGTTCTACCAATGCCAACGGCTGGCAAATTGATCCAGGAAACGGGCTCAACGGCACGGGGAGCACTAGCTTTACTTGGACGTTCAGCACCAACCGCAGTTGGGGTGAGAATTCCAGCAGCGAAGTGATCACCAATGCGGCAACGGGCGAGCCAGTGTTGCAGGAGGTCAATACGTTCGACCCGGACACGCTCCAGTTGACGACGAGCATGCAACCGATCTTCCGCAATTGGGAATTGCACATCGAAAACTATTCACACTCGGCATTTAATCTCGATGGAGTTGAAGTCATCTGGCATGGCAAGCCGATTGGCGGCGGCACTTACGACTCGAATTATCACGACAATGGCATCCTCAGCGCCCAACGCGTTCAGGGATTCGTCGGCATCGATACGAACGGCGATAACCAATTCAATTTCAATCGCTACGTGCAAACTCTTAGTGGCCAACATGCCGACGTGAGCGACATCCGCACTGGTGATATTCAGCGAACGCTGGATTACACCGACAACAACCATAACGGCATCTACGACGAAGGCGACACGATTAATCAGGAGCCTTTTGCGGCGAATGTCATCGTGGATGCGTACAAGGTGTGGGACGGTGTACCGGAAGCGACCCCTACGGCTCGGTTTCTCACAGGGGCCGATGGCAATTATTATTTTGATCTGGATCCTGTTGGCGATCTGGCCCAGACAAAAGATCCAACGTCGCCGCATTATGGTCAAACGATCGAATACCAGATTCGCGCTAGCGATTCGCTCGATGCAAGTGCCATTTTCCTCGATGATACGGTGACACCTGGGCTGCAAACGTCGGACCCGAACTTCACCTATTTGCCGCATTATGCGTCGACATGGACGATCAATCCCAATTGGTTCTTCGCGCCGGACCACGATAATCCGACACCGCTTGGCGATAATCCGGGTGAGATCTTCTTCGATTCGTCTGGGAATGCCGGCAACGTTCAGGGCTTGCTGGATCCCAGCGATCTGCCGGAACCGGGGTTACCTTCGCCGGTTGCCTGGAACAACGTGGGGCAACTCGAGCACATTGTTCCGGCTCCCGTCAAGGACCTTAACTTTTTGATCAAATCTGCCGCTCCGGCCAACGCGTTCGACGTCACTGGGACGGTCTATTCAGACGTTAACGGCGACGGCAAGTTCAACGGCTCCGATGCCACGGCCGCCGGCGTGTTCGTGTACTGGGATCAAAACCGCAACGGAGTCTACGACTCGGGTGAGTCCGAAGTACTGACCAATGCCAACGGCCAATACACTCTGCCGATCGATTTGACGACACTCTTTCCGGTGCCGGCGGAAAATGCGCCCTACCAGATCGGCGTGGTGAAGCCTACGTCCGACTGGACGTTCACTAATCCGAGCGACGGCATCGTAACAATTTTTGCCGGCCCGGGATCGCCGACCCAGACGGCGAATTTCTTCGTTCAGCCGCCCAGCGGTCAGAATCCGAATGGTAGTGGTCCGGGCACGATTCAGGGCTTACTTTTCAATGATCTGAACGCGAACGGCACACAAGAAGTGGGCGAAACGGGCATTGCAAACATTCGCGTTTTCATCGACGCCAACCAGAACGGTACGTGGGATAGCGCGACGGAGACATCGACGCTAACGGGCAGCAACGGCGCGTATTTCTTTAACAGCGTTCAGCCCGGTGTGTATCGGATCGACCTGGTTATTCCGAACGAAGGAACGCCGGCCGCAAATTGGGCGATCACGTCACCGAGCGCCGGCTATCGCGATGTCCAACTAAATCCGGGGGGAAGTCTCACGGGAGTAAACTTCGGTCTTGATAATCTGGCGGACAGTGATTGGGGTGATTTGCCCAACACGTATGAGACGACATCGGCCAGCAACGGCCCCAGGCACAAGGTCGTTCCCGGCTTTCAATTGGGTCCGACGCTGGACGGCGAGGTCAACGGAGTGCCGAGCAATACTGCATCGAGCGATACGGATGACGACGGCGTCAAAGTGATCAGCAACGGCGGTATGCTCGTGAAGGGCGTCAATACTTTGGAGGTCATGGTATCTGGTGTCGGCGGCCTGCTGACCGGTTGGATGGATTTTAACAACGATGGCCATTTCGACGAAAGCGAACGCCTCACGTGGTCGCTAAGCGGCACTAATTTGGGTGGAGAGGCCGACCTTAATCCCGGAACGTACGATCTTCAAATCACGATTCCTGATAGTGCGGTGGATGGGCGGCCGATTGCGTCGCGGTTTCGATGGGGCGAGCAGGGATTGTCGTTCGACGGACCGGCGGAAATCGGTGAGGTCGAAGACTACTTCTTTAACCTGGACTTCCTGCCCGGTGATTTTAACCGCAACGGCGTAGTGGATCAGGGCGATTTCCTTGTATGGAAAAAGCAAAGCGGACAAAACGTTACACCGTACAGCGGCGCTGACGGCAACGGCGACGGAGTTGTCAATCAGACCGACTACGATCTTTGGAAGGCGCACTTCGGCGAAATGCTGCCGATGTCGGCATCGGGGGCAGTGGTTGCATTCGCGGCCGATACCCCGTTGCCGTCTCCATCAACGGCAAACGATGCGGCACTGGCGGCCGACCTCGCGGCGTTAGCCGACCGCGCTACCGCTTCTAGCGGCAGTCCGTCGTTTGTGGTTCTTGGACCGTCGGCTCCGGTTGCATCGAGTCAGCAAGAGATCGTGGGAGCCGCTGCAATCGCTGACCAGGCGGATAACGCAATCAACAGCGACGCGACCCAAGGTGTTTCGTCCGATTCGTCGCTCGCGAGCGCTCCGCAGCTTGTCGCGTTTGTGGCGGATGCCGATCAATCAGTAGCGCTGGACGCGGACGTAAGCGCTGGCG
>DASZZA010000111.1:0-6563 GCA_035545135.1 Lacipirellulaceae bacterium
CTCGGTCTGACAGGCGCCGAGGACGCAATTGTCGCCTTATCCGGCGCCGATAGCGATCGCATCGCGATCAACTCGAATGAAATCTACTCCAACCTGCACGGCGGCATTTACATTGGCTCAACGAATGATCAACCGCAGGTCACCGGCAACCGTATTTTCGATACGATCGACGGCTCGACGACCGGAATTCAAGTCGCTTCCGCCAACGGCGCCGTAGTCGACAACAATTCTGTCTTTAACATGTTCTTCGGCACGGGAATCGACGTCCGCACCGACGGAAGCGCATCATTCGCCAGTTCCGTCACGAACAACAATGTCTACTACACGACGTATGCGATCATTGCGTTTGGAACCAGCGGTAACGGAGCAATTACCGTCAGCGGCAACGACGTCCATGACACGCGCTCGATCGGAATTCAAGGCAACGATCAAACACAGATCATCGGCAACACGGTCCACGATAATCCGACAGGGATTAGCGCAACAATCGCGCGGAACAACACGGTTTACGCCAATCAATACGGCATCAACCTGAATCTTTCACCGGCAGCGCTCGCGCAGGGCAACCGCGTCTTCAACAACTCCATCCTTGGTATCGCTGGCGCAACAGGGATTATTCAGTCGAATGCGGTGTATTCGAACTACGTTGGTATGCGCGTAGCGGGAACCGTGGACGCCCTCAACAATGTGATCTATGACAATGACAACGATGGAATCTGGGTGTGGCGCGATACGACCGCACGCATCGAAAACAATACGATCGATCAGTCGGGCGGCGGCGACGCCATTCAAATCGGTGGCTCGCATTCCGAGGAGAACATTAGCACGTTCCCTGGAAGTGCCGTCATTCAGAACAACATTCTGCACGTCGACCAGGGATACGCTATGAACTTCGCCGCCGACAGCGGCGTGGGCTCGACCGTCGACTACAACGATTTCGATATTACGGGCACTGGCAAGTTGGCGCGGTGGCAGAACCGCGACTTCACCGACCGCGCCGATTGGTTCTACGAGCTTGGATTCGATCAGCACAGCCAGACCGCCGATCCTCAATTTCTCAATCCGGAGGGCGCCGACGGTCTGCTCGGCTTTAGCAGTGCGCCGACGGGTGCGCCGATCATCATCGACAACGGCGACGCCGGTTACAGCAGTCAGGGCCAGTGGGACACCGTCGCCCAGTCCAACGGCTACGGCGGCGACTTCCTGGAAAACTCGACCGGCTTTCCTGGCTCGTACCCCAACGCTACGGCCAATTGGCAATTCACCGGCTCCAAGGTATACCCGGATCAAGCAAATCTCTTCGTCGACATACCGGTTCAGGCGACGTGGGTCCCTCATCTCGAATTGGGCACCGCGACCTACTCATACGTGGCCAACGCGACGTACACGGTCACCTATCAAGACACTCACGGCCAAATACAAACCCAAACCTACACACCGAGCTTCAACGGTACCATCACATCACTCGACCAGAGTCAGATTGATTCATTTCTCACCCAGCTTCATTTGACGTTGCCCAACGTATATACGATTGCCGGTTTTATAAGCGTCACCGACATCTCGTTCTCCGTAACGCTAACCGTTTCCGGCGGACACAACATCATTGCCGATCGCGCAACGATGTTCGGCGAAATCGTTGGCGATCACATTATGGACGGCCAAACCGTCGACGACGGCGATGCGGCCTTCAGCAAGAATGGTTACAACTGGGTGCCGGCAGGCCGCGACGGTGATTACCAGGTTCGCTCAACCGCCAACCCGACCGGAACTGCGACGTACGAATTCACCGGCCTTACGCCCGGCTTTTACGATGTCTCGGCATTCTGGACCGATCTTCCCGACAACGCTCAAGTCGTCGAAATCACTGTGTTTGATAGCGACCACCCGACTCATTGGACACTGAAGAATGAGTTCAGCAATCCATCCGGATTCACGGATTCCAACGGCGTCAATTGGAGCCCCGTCGGCGTCGTACGAATCACAGGGGATCGGCTCGTCGTAAAGGTTGCGGGCGACGGCAAGTTGCAAGCCGACGCCGTGCGAATTCAACGACTCGTCGGAGACAACTCGGCTGACGACGATTTCCATGTCGCACCGACTTCGCCCACCATCGATGCCGGCAATCCTACGTCCAGTTACGCAAACGAACCTGCATCGAGCGGCGGGCGCATTAATCTCGGCAGCACCGGCAACACGACCGAGGCGACAACCAGCCCCGCGCAGCTTTTGCAGGTATTAACCCCCAATGGGTTAGAAAAGACCGAACAGGGTCAGCAGCTTCCGATTCAATGGCGAACATTCGGTGTGCCGCCGATTGCGATTCCCGACGCGCCGCTTCTCGACTCTCCGCTCGTATTTTACAAGCTCGACGAGACAACCGGCTCGATCGCCAACGATTCGTCCGGCAACGGACGCGATGGCACGTATACCGGTGGAGTAATGCTCGGCGCCCCGGGCGGCCTCAATGATCCGTCCAACTATGCCGCCACATTTGACGGCGTCAATGACTACATCGCGGTTCCTTCGCCTGCCGCGTTTGCCACTTCTCAGGTTTCGATCGAAGCATGGATAAAACCCGACCCCACAATCCAAACATTCGCCACAGTCGCCATGAAGAGCACCTCTAACTCATGGAGCGATGGCTACGGCATGCACTGGATTAGCGGCAAGTTGCGGTTCTTCATCAACAGCTACTCGGGCAGCTACGTCGAAGCCGCGGTCCCGACCGGGTCGTGGTCTTTCGTTACAGGCACCTACGACGGCGCAACGATCAAGCTTTATGTCAACGGTGTATTGGTCGCATCGTCAAACTACAGCGCTCCGATCAACAATAGTGCGCAGCCGCTACAAGTTGGCCGCGGTGGCGGCAACAATTACTACTGGAAGGGCGGATTGGACGAGGTTGGTGTTTATGGAACGGCGCTGACGGCTGATCAAGTTAAGGTTCACTATTCCCGCAGCGACCCGGGAGACGTTTCCATCCAACTCGTGAATGCGAGCACTTCCGACGTAACGACAATCGCAGCGTCCACACCTAACGATGGCGATTACACCTGGACGGTGCCCGCCGATCTCGCGCCGGGCCAGTACCGGATCCGAGTGACCGCTTCCCTCGGTATATCGCCGTCGGACGATTCCGATGCGCCGTTTCTGGTCGTTCCCTCGACGCACGACTACTACGTCAACGATTCATCGCTCGTGGGCGACGTGTTTACCACCGCAATCGGCAACAATGCGAACAGTGGAAAGTCGCCCGACGCACCCATGGCCAGCATCCAGGCACTACTCACGGCATACGACCTCGACCCGGGCGATGTGATTCATGTCGACACCGGCACCTACACCTCCCTGTCGAACATTACGATCGGAGCCCAAGACAGTGGCGTTCGCATCGAAGGCCCCGGCGCAATTGGTGGCGCCGGCACCGCCACGCTCAATCGCGGCAACACGGTCGGCGGCAGCTGGGTCATTCAACTTACCGGCGCCGACAACGTCACGCTTGATTATCTTGACATCACCGGCGGCGATTATGGTATCGTTGCCACCAATACTGCGGACAGTGACGGACTGACCATTAGTCACACCGAAATTCACGACAATGCCCACGGCGGCATTTCTCTCGACACCAGTAACGACGGCGAGACCATCGTTTACAACCAAGTCCACAACTTGACAACCGATGGCATCGCTCTCGGCAGTGTCCGCGGCGCGACAGTTCAGTACAACGTAGTGCATAATGTCGGCGGCAATGGAATCCGGCTAAGCGATGGTGGAAGTTCGTCTACGATCCACAACATTATTTCCGACAACGAGCTTTACGCCAACGCGACCGGTATCTTTGCTAGCGGCGTCGCGCCGATTGATATTCTTCGCAATCTGTCTCACAACAATGCCACCGGCATCAACGCGAGCCAAGCATCATATGCAGCAAACAATACGGTCTATGCCAATTCGTCTTTGGGCATTTCCGCTTTCGTTGCCGTCGTCGAGAACAACACCGTGTACGGCAACGGACGCGGTATCGACACCAGCCAAAGCACCATTCGAAACAACCGTATTTTCCACAACACGGGTAACGGCATTTCGGGAGGCGCCACGGGAAGCCAGATCATTGGAAACACGATCTACGGCCAGAATCTCGGAATCCTGATGGCAGGCGCCGATTACGCCGCCAATAATCTGATTTACGACAATGCCAACGACGGCATCTGGGTGTGGCGCGATTCCGGCGCGCGCATCGAGAACAACACGATTTATCAAACTTCAACCGGCGATGCCATTCAAATTGCCGGTACGCACCCCGAGCAATTCCTGAGCGTCTTCCCAGCCTACAACGTAACAATTACGAACAACATCCTTCGCGTAGCCCAAGGCTACGCGATCAATGTCGCGGCTGACAGTGAAATCGGTTTCGCGAGCGACTATAACGATTTCGCCATTACCGGCACCGGCAAATTGGCCCATTGGGAAGACAAAGACTTCACCACCCGCGAAGATTGGTTCTTCCAGATCGGGGTCGATAGTCATAGCACCATCGCCGATCCACAATTTGTGGATATCGACGGCGCCGACAACAAGCTCGGCTACGACGTCACAAGTAACACCGACTATGGCCTGGATGACAACTTCGGCGTTCTAGATACGTCGCCGACGATCGATGCAGGCAATCCAACATCAGTCTATGCGGCGGAGCCCGGTCCCAATGGCAACCGAATCAATTTGGGCCACACCGGCAATACCGCGCAGGCGACTGCCAGCTTCACGCAAAGCGTTCAAGTTCTTTCGCCAAACGGTTTGGAAAAGTTGGAGGTGGCTCAGCCTGTCGCAATTCAATGGCAAACTGCCGGAATGACAAGTCCGACAGCCAATATCGAACTCTCGACGGACAACGGCGCGAGTTGGACAACGATTGCACAAAACGTCGCAACCGACTCAAGCGGTCATGGCTCCTATTCTTGGACTCCCACCGCGGAATCTGCCGGCAACACGGCGCTCATTCGCGTCACGGCAAATGTCTCAGGCGCCCCGCACGATGTATCCGATACACCGTTCCTCATCACGAACGCCGGGCACGACTACTACATCAACGATAACAACTCAACGAACGACGTCTTTACATCCGCCCTTGGCAATGATCTGAACAGTGGGAAGAGTCCGAATCAACCAATGGCCAGCCTTCCAGCGCTGCTCGCTGCCTACGACCTTGATCCGGGGGACGTCATCCACGTTGATTCCGGCACGTATCGCATCTACCGAAATATTCAGCTCTCAACGCAAGATAGCGGTGTCCGTATCGAGGGTCCGGCGGCGCTCCCGGCCGGCCAGGCGCTACAAGCAACAGCCACGCTTAACCGCGGCAATAACACTTCGACGCGCTACGTCTTTGAAATGACCGGCGGCGACGATGTGACAATCGATCACCTCGCCGCCACGGGCGCCGAGTACGGTTTGTATGCTTCGTCGATTGCCGATAGCGATCGGCTCACCGTATCCAACAGCGACTTCTTCAGTAACAAGACTGCGGGAATCTTCATCCTGGATACGAACGAAGACGCTCACATCCTCAACAATACGGCCCGCAATCATACGGTCAGCTTCAACGCCCCGGGCATCGACGTTCAAGCCGCTCGCGGGCTCATCCAGGGGAATGACGTATTCGGCAACATCGTTGGCATCTATGCCAGCTATTTTGGCAGCGTCGTCGACCAAATCGTCGTCGCCGGGAACAAGGCCCACGGCAATTCGTCCGTTGGCATCTGGGCCAATAACCGCGTGCTTGTGACTAATAATACGGCGTACGATCAGACAGCTTCCGGCGCCATCGGCATTGAATCAGCTTCGAACCAACAAGATACGCCCACGACCGGTAACATCATTTTCAACAATTCCATTGGAATCTACGCTGCGTCGGCCAACGGCATCGTCGAAACGATCCAAAACAATTGGGCATACAAGAATACTATCGGTATCCGCGGCACCGGTGTCGCTCAGATTCTGGGTAACCACACCTATTCGAACACGACCGGCATCAGTGGCGTCAGCTATCAGGGACTCGTGGCAAATAACATCGTCTACGCCAACGCCAACTACGGCATCTTTGTCGAAAACTCCTTCATCCCCGGCGGAAAGATTTTCAACAACACTGTCTACCAAATCGTTGGCGACGCGGTGCGGCTGGAAAATGTCTCCCAGGGCTTCAGCATTCGAAACAACATTCTTTGGAACGAATCGGGCTACGATATCAACATCGCCGCAAGTTCCAGCACCACGAACATCACCAGCAATTACAACCTGCTCCACCAAAGCACCGATCCCAATGCCCACGTCGGTTTCTGGGCAAACGCCACCCGTGATTCGATCAACGATTGGCAAACCGCTTCCGCGCAAGACGCCAACAGCGTTGCCGCCGATCCGCTGTTTGTCGATCGTGACGGCTCAGATAACGTACTCGGCTACCGAGCCAGCGACGGCTACGACGGCGGACGCGACGACAACTTCCTACTGCTGGCCGGATCACCCGCCATCGATCGGGCTGATGGCAGCATCGCACCAACGACCGACCA
>DASZZA010000112.1:0-7062 GCA_035545135.1 Lacipirellulaceae bacterium
CACGATGTCGACGCTCGCCGAGGTGAACGCACCGCTGCTGCCGGAACTACCTCCCCCAAGGAGAAGGTCGCTCATGAGTCCGCCACCGACGTCGCCCAGCGCGTTGTTGGCAATGTCGCCGATGATTCCATGATCTTTGCCCCCCGTTGATCCGCCGAAAATGGCGGCCAGCACTTCGGCGATGACCGGCGCTTTGGAATACTTGAGATAGAAAACGGCGTATTCCCGCCCGGATGCGGCATTGTGTCCCGCCACGGTCGTGAGCAAGTCCTCGAGCTGGTCGAGCGCTTCGAGGTCGTCAGAGGCGATGAGAGTGCCGCCCGGCCCCGGCGCGATGACCACCGGCGCGCCAACGCCAACCAGCGGCTCCGCTCGCGGAGGCGTCTTCGGTGCGATCAGCGACTCTTTCGGCGGCGCCGTTTGCGGCGACGCAGGCTTCACATCGTCGGCTACCAATTGGAAGCGACCGCTGCGCTCAGTCTGAGCCGCGCGGTCATTGTCGGCCTTCGCCTTCGCGCCGTCCGTCGCGGGCTTCGATTCTTGCGGTTCGGCTCGTGCCCCCTGGCTCTTGAGCAGCGACTCCCACAATTGCTGGAGTTGGTCGGAGGATTCATTCGTCGGGGCAGTTGCCGGCGTCGTCGGCGATCGCGAGTCGTTTGAGGACTCGCTCGGCCGATAGCTCTGTATCGAAGAACTGGGCGATACGACGCGAATACGATTTTGACGCACACTGGGCCAGATTTGTTGGATCTGCGCGATCGCCGAACGCGCGGCTGCGCCCGACAGCGGCAACAGGCGCACGTGCTGTTTCGACTTGGCAGTCGCAACGCCGCCTTCGTCCTCTGATTCGCCCAGCTTGTGCAACAATTCGCGGATTTGAGCCACCTGGCTCGCTGTGCCTCTCACCAACAAGCTGCGCGTCGTGAGGTCGGCATCCACGCGCGGCGCCTTCGGATCCGGTTTTTCGTCGCTCGTGCCAAATAGCTTATTAATTGCCACAACGGCCGTTTGCGGATCGACGTTCGACAGACCGATGACATCGACCTGCCGCGATTCTTTCTGCATTTGGTCGATCGTGGCCCGAATGGCGGCCTGCTGCGGAGGCGGAGCAAACGCGAAGATGTGACCGCCTTCTTTGTCAGCGGAAAGGACCACGTTCGGATCGTTATGCAGCAACGTTTGCAACATCTTCACGACTGCATCCGGGTCGGCGGTCGTAACGGTATACGCCTCCATTTGCGGCGACCCGTTGATGCCGCGGGCCGCTTCGGGGACGTCGATGAGTCGCAAAATTTCGGTCAGGCGAGCGGCCTGCTCGGCAGTGCCGCGGAAGAGAATCTTTTCGCCAGTCGCACTTTTGGTGATTTGAACGCTGCCGTCCGGCGTGGTGAAGGCTTCCGAAGGGATGCCAAGCATTTGGCGGATCGTCGGCATCGCCACGTCAAACGTGATGTAGTGAAGCGGGAACTCGCGCATGCCGGCGGTGCCGGCCTCCGGTTGTTCCACCGCGTCGATGACCGAGCGAATTGTGCGTAGCCGGCCGGCCGTTTCGGTGACCTGGATCTCATGGGCTTGGGGCAGCGTGACTACCTTGCCCTGTGGTCCCAGTAGCGGCTGCACTTCGGCTGCCGCCTGCTCTGGTTTCATCGTCCAGATTGGAAAGATTACGCGAATCAACTCGTATTCGCCGCGGTTATTCAGATCCGCCAGCGGCACGTCGGGAACCAGATTCGGCGGAATGCCGTCTTCCAGGTTCACCAGAACCAGCATCCGGCCGTGTCGCACAAGCGTATAGCCCTTCGTGAGCAGCACGCCGTTGAGGACATCCAGCGCTTCGGCCGGTGTGTACGTTCGCGTATCGGTGTAGTTAAACGTCCCTGGCGGCGGCGCTTCCATTAGCAGCGACAGCCCCGCCTGTTGAGCGAACCAATCCAGGACGTCCTGCCAGGGCTGGTAGCGGAAGCTGAACGTTAACCGCACATCAGCGGATGAGGACGACGTTGCCGACGAACGAGAGCGTGGTTCCAACGCGCGACCGCTGGGCGATTTGTCAGCCGATTGAGAATGGGCGGGCGGTGTGGTGTTGGTGTCAACTGGCTTGGCCGCCGACTTTGACGCCTCAGCCCGATGTGAACCATCGTTCCGCGGCACCTGAGCAAGTACCTGGCCAACCGTGAAACCGACAACCATTGCGCACACCGCGGCACTACCAAGCCGAACAGCCTGCGGACTGAAAAAACTGGAAAACCGCATATATTGTCAGCTCCAGCGACCCGCGTGCCGCGGACCGATTAAGATCGCGAAATGCGGCAAGATTTCGTCGCAAGCTCCATCATATCAAGGAATAAGGGCAACATCCAGCGCGCCACAAGCGCGCACCCTGACCCTCACCCATTAATAAACCCCAACAACCACAGAGAGGGCCGACGCGACTTGCCGAATGTGGCCAATGCTTCCGGCCGATTATGGGTCCGGAATGCTCACCGGCACTCGACCCGCCCGCATGCCTACCCGTAGCCGACATTTGCGACGCCGACGTTTTTTTCGACGTATCCGGGGCCTACAGTCATAGGCCCCCGCGGCAAGGTTTTTCAATAGGCTGCTAGTCCGCTTTCGCCGCTGCCGTTGAATTGGGCCGGTTTGCTCGCCACTGGCGCCATTTGGCAATTGACTCTGCCCGTTGCTGATCGTTGTCGCGGTATAGCGACTGCATTAGATAGGCTTTTATCGGCAATTGAAGCTGCGCGCTCGTATAGCCATAGTCGGCAGGGCGCTGACCGGTAAGTTGCAGGAGGACGACCAGCGCTACATCGCGAACTTGAACCGCGGGGGCTCGTTGTCCCAAAAGTTGCCCTTGTGGGGGGAAGCAAATCGATACATCCTCGAGCAGCGGTTCGACTCGGTCGATAAGCTCTGCGTTGCCAAGTTGTCCGATGACCAGAGCGGCCATCGCGCGGGTGTTGGGATGCACCGACTTGTACAGGGGCCTGCCGCTGATTACCGACACTGCTAATGGGAGCGCCTCGTCAATTCCATCCGTTTTAACCGTGTCCAACCGTTGTCGTAGAACTTGTTCGTTCTTTACCGGACAGTGCAGTAACCAGCCGACGACGAGTCGTCGAACCGCATCTTCCCGATGTTCGGAGCGGATGATCTCGCCGATGGGTTGTCTCTGGCACAAGACGTTAATCAGCACGGCCGATTGATCGGAGATTCCAATTTCGGACAGCGATCCGAGGAAGACCATCGTGGCGCAGCTTCCCAACGCTGGCGACGCAGAGCGATTGCCCGTAAAAACTTCCGATTGAATGAGCCGTTGCAATCGCGATTGCACGATGTCGCCGGGCGAGCGAGCGCCCGCATCAAGCGCCGTCGCCAGAAGCGTGCCTTCCTGTCGCTGCATGTCGACGAACAGCGCGCGAGCGGCCGGATCGCTGCCCACCAGCTTTTGGAATTGCTCCCAACCCGGAAGGGTTGCGCCTTGTTTCCCATCCGTGTCGGCGGCAAAGGCTTCCAGGCGGCGATGAAACTCGGATTGATCGATAAGAGCGATCAGTCGCCGTGCGGCCGCACGCGTTTCCGGGTCCGGACCATTCACTAGCGCTTGCAGCGGTTTGCGGGCCGAGATTCCTGCCGCCAGAAGCTGGGCGGCCGCATCGTGCCGGACCGAGTACACATCGTGATCGAGCTCGTCGATCCAGCGGTGGATATCGTCGACGCTCGCAGCCGTAGAGTGCGCGGTCTCGGCGACCGTGGAATTCGTATTGGCGCCTTCGGCATACACGCAAATTGTCGAGCAGCCGGCCGACAGAACGGCCATCAGACAAACCCGCGCCGCGAACCGGCTCGATGATGGGGTGGCGCACCGGCATCGTCGATGGAACGTGACAGAACTGCTTTTCTGTGGCTTCATGGACTCGATTATCAAGGCTTCGGCTAGTACTTATGTTACGTCGCGTCGCCGGTGGTTGTCAGGGGGAGAAATCCTGTCATTTAAGGTGGAAATCGCGAGTTTTTTAAGGCCTCACTTGTGTTGACCCGTGGCGCGTACTAGAATTGAGAGCACTCGGGATTTGTGGCCGCTTGCAGCCGAAACTGCTAAAGAGCCGACGTCGCGAAGTGGGGCGTGGTTATTCCTGAGCTTTCGCGTACGTTCTTTTGCACAACCTGGAAGAAGCGAGCCGCGGTCGCCGAGATGGGCGCTGCGGTTTTTTGTTGCGCTGGCAGCGAAGCCGAGAGCGACGATGTTGCGTTTCGGAGAGAATGGAAATGAGTACGACGCATATGACTAAGCCGCTTGACGATGAAGCGCTGCACGAGCCGTCCGCGGAGACGACGGCGCAAACGCCGCCACCGAAGTTTTCGACGCTGAGCGTTCACGGCGGCGAGGCGCGCCAAAAGCCGGGCGACTCGATCACCGATCCGATTTTTTGCGCTTCGACGTTTACGTTTGCCGATTCGCAAGCGGTCATCGACTACATCGAGGAAGAGCAGCCGCGCGAAGAGTATGGGCGCTACGGCAATCCGGGCGAGCGCGTCGCGGAACGGAAGTTAGCCGCGCTCGAAGGCGGCGAAATGGCGGTGCTGTTTTCGAGCGGCATGGCGGCTATTGTGGGCCTATTGATGGCCAAGCTGAACGCGGGCGACGAGGTAATTTTCTTCGACGAGTGTTACCATCGCAGCCGCGAGTTTTGCTCCAAGCACTTGTCGCGCTTTGGTGTGAAAACGATTCAAGTCAAAGCGTGCGACTACGACGCGATGGAAGCGGCCATCACGCCCAACACGCGGCTCTTAGTGAGCGAATCGCCGACCAACCCGCACCTGAGTATCGTCGATTTGGACCGGTTTGCACAAATTGGGTGCGATCACGGTATCGATACTCTCATCGATGCAACGCTCGCGACACCCTACAACCTGCGCCCCATCGAGACCGGAATCGACTACGTCCTGCATTCGGTTACGAAATACCTGGCCGGCCACAACGATTTGCTGGCAGGAGTCGTAGTCGGCTCCAAGGAGAAGATGGACCCGGTTCGCAATTTGCGGGGAATCATGGGCGCTGTAAACAGTCCGCAGAACTGCTATTTGCTAACTCGTGGTTTGAAGACGTTCGAGCTCCGCATGCAGCGGCACAACGAAAATGGCCAGCGCGTGGCCGAATTCCTGGAGGCGCATCCCCGCATCGAGAAAGTGTTTTATCCCGGACTGGAATCGCACCCCCAGCACCTGATTGCCCGCCGTCAGATGCGCGGCTTCGGCGGTCTGGTTACGTTTTTGATCAAAGATGCCGATTGGCGTGCCACGGCCGGAATTGTTGACGCTGTACGGATTCCGCGGATCGCGCCAAGCTTGGGTGGCGTCGAGTCGCTCATCGAGCAGCCGCTCGTGATGAGCTACTACCAATGCACTCCGGAGGATCGCCGCGCGTACGGCATTCCAGATAACATGATCCGGCTATCGTGCGGGATCGAGAACCCGGACGATTTGATTGCGGATTTGGCGCAAGCGCTGGAGCGCACTGCGTGAGAAAATGAAGCTTAAGTGGTACGGAGCCGGCGTCGTCGCGGCGATTGCGGTCGCTTGGTTCGCGTCGCTGGTGCACGCTTCCGGTCACGCTCCGCTGGGGTTGGTTTCACTTGGCGTCGGCGCGGTGCTTGGCGCTGCGGTCAGTGTAATTGCGCGGAAACAACAAGTTGCCGGCGGCAGACAGCTTGTTGGCAGCGTGATCGTCTTTGCGATCGTCGCGATTGTTGCCGAGCATGCTTGGCTCTATCTCGATTACCGGCACGAATGGCTGGCGCAGACCGCGAAATCGCCTCAGGTGGCAATCTTTCGCACCGAGCCGTTACCACCCACCAAATACTTCGCCCATGAGTGGTCGCCCCAAAATGCGGCCCTTTGGTGTCTCGACGCGGTCCTGATCGTAGCTGGTGCTGTCGGCACCGTCTTCGTTTGGCGCGGCCAGCGGGCACCTGAACCTGACATCTAACACCTAACGTCTCTTCATGGCCATTCTCGGAACCGGCATCGATATCGTGGAATGTCTGCGAATCGCGCAGATGATCGAGCGGCATGGTGAGCTGTTCATCACGCGCGTTTACACCGACCACGAAATCGAATACTGCACCGCACGCAAAGCGGCGACGCAACATTACGCCGGCCGTTGGGCCGCCAAAGAAGCCGTGCTCAAAGCGCTCGGCACCGGCTGGCGGCGCGGGATTGGCTGGCGCGACATCGAAATTCGCAATGACCGAAAGGGGGCGCCGATCGTGCACCTGCGCGGCGGCGCCCGCGACATCATGGAGCGCGCCGGCATCCGGCGACTCCACGTAAGTATCTCTCATTGCCGAAGTTTCGCGGTGGCGCATGTGGTAGCAGAAGGAGACAAGTAATGCCGTTGTGTCGCTCTTTTTTGCAACCAGCCAAAGTTTGCTAAAATAGTACAAAGTATTTGGCATGCCCGCGGTCGCCGGCATTGGTCCATACAAGTTTTTCTTTGATTCGGCCGAGGGCAGCGAGCCGCCACACGTACATATCCGGCGACAAAGGGCAACGGCAAAGTTTGGTTAAATCCAGTCCGATTAGAAAGATCACGCCACTTTCGAGACCACGAACTGCGGTCCGTCCAAAAATTAGTCGAAGACAACCGAGAACGCATCTTGGAGGCGTGGAATGAGCACTTTCGTCACTGAACGTGATGTTTTCGCAAAATCGCTCCAATTTACGGACGATTCAATGATCGTTGTGCTGGACGACGGCCGATCGATATCGGTTCCTTTGGCTTGGTTTCCGCGACTCATGCACGGGGCACCAGATGAGCGAGCTCATTTCGAGCTGATCGGAGATGGTGAAGGAATTCACTGGCCGGCTCTGAACGAAGACGTCAGCGTTGAAAGTCTAATCGCTGGCAGGCGTTCCACGGAAAGTGATGCATCACTTGCTCTGTGGCTCAAGCAACGGACGCATGTAAAGAAGGGATAGGCGCCTCACGACGGAATCCCTTCCTCAATGCGCACTTCCTCGCGCACGCGCTCTTCGAGCTCGACTTCTTCCACGAGCTTT